>WAML01000028.1 GCA_015522345.1 Desulfurococcales archaeon | reverse complement strand
CAATATAATGGATTCAAAGTATTTGATGAAAATGGTATGGAGTATACTGTAGACATGGAGGAAGAACTAGAAAAGAACATTGATTTTGTAGAAAGAAATACTGTATTTAATGACTGGGATAAGGTAGGGAAATTAGTGTTAGATACCGAGGTTACGGAAAACTATGTTGAAGAACTAGTATCTAGAACCAAGCCAGAGGGAAAAAACTTTGAACTCAAAGTTATAGTTGACTGTGCTAATGGAGCTGCTTACGAGGTTACTCCAAGAGTTCTTAGAGAAATAGGTGCACGTACATTAACCATACATTGCAATCCTGATGGATTCTTTCCAGGCCGTATCCCTGAACCACGCCCAGATGTTTTAACATACATACACTCACTACTACGGGTATTGGAAGCAGATCTAGCCTTAGCACAAGATGGTGATGCTGATAGGTTAAGTGTTATTACACGTAAACAAGGATTCATTAAACAAGATCGCTTAATAGCATTGTATGCTAAAATGAAGTTACTGGATAGAAAAGGTGTAATCATAGTTTCCATAGATGTTGGACATGCCGTCGAGGAAATAGTAGATAAGTATGGTGGAAAACTTGTACGCTGGAAGCTAGGTAAAACTCATGAAAAACTCAAGGAAAATCCAAATGCATTATTAGCAGCTGAGCCCTGGAAACTAATAGATCCCGCATGGGGATTCTGGGTTGATGGAATATACCAAGCTGCGCTATTGACAAAGCTGTCTATTGAAAACAAAGGCTTAGATAATTTATTTAAAGATATACCGGATTATCCTAGCAAGAGATTCTCAGTAAAAATACCTAAACATAAGATAGGTAGTGTATACAATACCATAGTAGAGGAGTTACTAGCCAAGAGTGATTCCGCCAAGATAACTACAATCGACGGCGTACGCTTAGATTACGAAGACGGGTCTTGGCTATTAGTACGTAAAAGCGGAACAGAGCCTAAGATAAGATTCTACATGGAAGCCTTAACTAAAGGTAGATTAAACGAACTAATAGATTATTCTATGAAATTGTTGAGAAGAGCAGTAGAAGTTCATGGTGTTAAGTTAGGTGAAATCGAAGGACTAGGCATGTAAGAGTTTATGGTATTACTTTAAGTCCCCTAATACTAATATGTTTACCTTATTCTTCATAGACCTTCTTATATTGTCAAGTGCTAATGCTGCATACATCAACGCCTTTCTAGTATTTTTAGCTACGCCTATCCCTACCTTAACACCCTTAATTCTCTCTACTAATGACTTGATAGCGTCAAGTACATCTATGGATAGAAAGGCTACTATATTATCTCCGCCAAGATACTGCGTTATACCACCTATACGTTGGATCTCCTTAGTTAAGTGCATGTGTAGTTCCTCTACGCTTACAAATGTATCGTAAATGCTTAGTTTACTTGTTAATTTAGTAAAGTCGTTAATATCAAAGTGTGCTACTGCTATACCAGTTGGATTACAGTCCTCTAACACATACTTGCCGCTACTTGTACGTAACTTTAGTGATGCATTATACTGTGCTTCATAAGGTGTTTGCCCACATGCAATACTTAATCTTAATGGGACTGGTGATATTTTCTCTAGGCTATCTAATATGCTGAGTACATTGCTGTTCTCTACGCCTTCGAGTATTAGTAACATGTAGTCATATCTAAGTGAAAGCACGAATCCGTTAATCTTAGATATTTTTTCTTGGAAAACCTTGTACATGTTTGACTGTATCAGCTGTATAAGCCACTCTCTATCAGTACCTAGTTGTTCTGTCCATTCTCTGTAGCCTACCAGTTCTAAGACTCCTACTTTTACCATTACTATACCCTAAGCCCGTGTCCCCATTAACGCCTTAGCTTACTCTATAATTATTGTTTCACCCTTGTACTCTACAGAAGCTAACTTCTTCAATCGTCTAGCTAGTTTTACAGCTGCTTCCACAGCACGTCTAGCATATTCTTCTACTCTTTCTAAAGCCTGCATCCTACTAGCACCTGGACCTATTATTCCTAAGGTTACTGGTTTACCATACTCTAAGCTTAAGTCTATGATTTTCCTAGATGCTTGACTAGCTACTATTTCATCGTGCTTGGTTTCACCCTGTATAACTGCACCTAGAGTTACTATAGCATCAACATCGTGTTTTTCAAGTAGGGCCTTAACTGCTATAGGTATATCATAGGCTCCCGGAACTTTAACTACAATAACTACTTTTGCTCCAAGAAATTCTGCGTGATTTAATGCTTTCTGCAGCATAAGATATGTTATATCGTAATTGAACTCTGATACTACTATTCCTAGTTTAACTTCACTCATACCGAGCCCCAGCACTAAACTCTAAGTTAGTTAATTAAGTTTTTATTGGCCCAACATCAGGTATGCCTTGCCTAATACCCATACCAGCTTTCCTACTTAGCGCTTCCCTACCTTTAAGTAAGGCAACAACGTTTAATGCATGCTTTTTCGCCCTATCAACGGCTATCTGATACAGTTTTTCTTCATCCTCAGCTTCATCTTCATGTACTGTTACATCTATTATATGCTTATTTGTTAACAATTGAGTCATGATTATACCAATACTTGCTGCAAGATAACTGTATTTGTCTATTGGACTTGCCCCAACCCATCCGAGCGTTATAACTATGTCACATCCTTCCTCATCTATTAATTTTTTAGCTGCAACTGGTATGTCCTTTATACCTGGAACAGTATAGCGTATGATTTTAGCATTAGGTAAGTACTGCTTTATAGTTTCTATAACGTATTTGGCCATATCTACTCTAGCAAATGTTGTGTCAACCACACCAATTCTATACATCCTTCAATCCCCGCGAAGCATATTCATTAACTATTTCTTCTCCTGAAACAATGATTAATCCATGCTCTTCTGCGTATCTTTTAGCCTTAGCTAAACTCAAGGAGACCCCCTTATCAAGCATTTCAGCAAGCACTATACTTGGCTCTAGCCCAGCTAGTATGGCTAAGGCTATTGATAGTTCTGTATGTCCTCTTCGTTTCCTTAGCCCTCTAGAAATAAGTATTGGTACATGACCTGGTGATATGAATTCCTCATAGAACTTTGCATAACCTTCATCAACACGACCATTCCATATCAGTGAAACTACTTCATGTAGTTTTGATATAGTTAATGCCCTATCATGATCACTTATACCAGTTCTAACATTTACGTGATTAACCCATAAACTAAATGCAGGTTTATCACCATATCCTAAAACCCTAGAGGTAAGCATTTTGTACTCATTGAATGATTCTAAAATATCTGCCATAAACCTTAATTTTAGGTGACTCGCAACTATGTGAGATGTAGCATAGCAAATTAAGCCTCCAGCATCAACACGAAGAGTATAAATTTTCTCATAATCTATTAGTCCAGCATAGAACACCATATCAACTTCTTGTTCCCTCCTTGCCGAATCGAATATGAGTACTGGCTTGCCCTTACGTAAAGCATCTATAGCTTCATCAATTGTAGTCAAGGATAAAAGCCTCCAAGTACCCTTGTATGCGACTTATACATTATTAACAAGTAAAATAAGTCTTCAAGAAAATAAGTTAGTCAGCTCATTCTACGTAACCAGTATTCTAAGAACATGTAGATAGAGAACATTAGTGCGAATAAGACAAGCAACATTAATTCTAGAAGACTTATACCTCCATTACTTCCTCTACGTGTAATAGTATCGTTATGTCTATTGTATTTAAAGGAAATGGTATTAGCTAATTCATATGAGTTTATGTAATTATTTGTTTTAGTCGATATTTTTGTGTATGGATACTCGGGACTTGACGCGCCATTACTAATAGTACTTGTAGTGTTATTAGTAGTATTATTGCTGTGTTTTTGAGGTAGGCTGATAATAAGAATGCACGTTCTATTACTATTTAATTGTATTTCTAGAATTCCATGTTCTACGTCTATAAATGGAAATCTACCTTTATCAACATTTACGTTAACTAGTATTCCTCTGTTTTCATGGTTTAGTGAAGTAATGGATAATGTGTTCCAAGACCTAGTGTTATTTAAAGAATACAATATACTTTTACTAATGTTTAATGAGTTCAAACTACGTGTTCTTATGAACATACTTAATCCTGAACCCACTGCATATCTTATTATTTTCTTGTGTACTATGTCTACACTAACATTGATTAGCTGAGGAGACAAAGTTATTACAAGTACATCGTATTCTTTATTTACATTTATTTCAAGTTTATAGTCTTGTCCATAGATTCTACAATTAATGCTCCAAGGTATACTACTCATATTACTTAAAAAGCCACGTACAATTAGCTCGTCCTGATTTCCAAGTATAATGCTAGTTGACTTTCGTTCGTTAGCGTTAAGTTCTTTAATCTCTCCATTTATCTCCACTTTAATTGATGTATCCGTATTATTCACTAGCACTATGTTAACTAGTGTACTTGAGCTTAGCAATATAAATGCAAATATTATGGTTGAGTAAAATATTATTGTGCCATTTATCATCTCGTTTGCCAATAACTTTCTTATACTAAACAGATTTATAAGGCTAGCTAGTCTTATTCCGCCTAGAGTAGGCTTTGATGAGGTAGATGTAAAAGTTGACGATTAGTAGGACTTTAAAGTCTTTGCTATTAAGTCAAGTGTTTGCCGTAGTGTTCTCATTGGTGGCGACATTTGCACCACAGTACTTCTGGTTACTAGTAATAGCTTTCATGCTGATAATACCGTTTACCATGGGATACAGTATGCTTAAGTCAAGGATTACTGGTAAATACCAGGAAATAGCTTCCTCAAGGAAATTACTAGAAGTGAAGGATGCTCTTGAGATAGCAATGAGGGATAGCAAACTTCAAGGTGAACTAGCGAAACAGTTTAAGGGTATGTTTTACTCATTTGCTAGTTTACCAGCAATAATAGTTGTATCAATACTCTACAATAACTATGTACGTCAACCATATTTTAGTGGAGAAGACATCGTCCTTAGGTTTATAGGAGCACTGATCATGTATGAATTATTCATATTAACAGGTAGGATCATACAGTATTTTACAGCCAGGAAGACAGGCTATACCCTACTAATACCAAACCAATACATGGTTACAACCAAGGGAATCATAGGTAAAGGTGTTACAATACCATTTCCATTAAAGGATTATGAAGTTGAAGTAAACTATAAGCGCAAGTTTATACAATTAATACCAAAGAAGTCTCAAGGAATAAAATCTATTATAAGGTTATATACGAGGGACGTAGAGCGATTACTTAATATTGTTGAAAACTATGGAGATGTTAAGGTTTCTAAAAAAGAGTCTACCTTAACTTAACCTCCATTGACGGTATTAGACCCAATACTGTTGTTTCAAATCCTAACTTCTTCTTCACAACCTTTATTAGGATCTCGCTACCGTTTCTCTTGACTACTAGTACTTCGTCATCAATTCTATAGCTACATCTTGGGCATCTGTAAAAGTATATTATAGTTCTTGAACCATCTACATATTCTGCTTCAGCCATGTACTCTAAGTTTGTGCCACATCTAGGGCACAACAATCTGCTTTTCATCTTAATACCATTTCCATGCGACACGTATACCACCATACTACGTTGATGACTATCTGCGTTGACTATTTGCTAGGTATTTGGATATCTTATCAACATCGCTAAGCCTTGTCTACCTATTTAGATTTAAATATGGGAGGGTTAATAGTTTTTAAGGCTTGAAAACACATATCAAAACATCATGAAGAAAATTGTTAGGATTGGGTGAACATGCTGTGTCAATGTTTTCTAACAACTTTAAGAAGTTATTAGATAATCTTGGCAAGGAGAACATAGAATATTCAATTATAATTGATTCTTCCAATATATATTATTTAACAGGTTATAGAGGCGGAGGATTCTTAATCTTATACGAAGGTGGAGGAACTCTATATGTACCCCTACTTGAGTATACTAGAGCTAAGCAGGAAGTACAAAACGATTACATTGATATTAAGGCCTATGCTAAGTATCCTATAAAGAGAACCATTATTGAAAACTATGTCAATAAGGGATTCAAAGAAATAATTAAAGAGACATCAGAGAGGTATAAACGCATAGGTATAGATGGAAACATTAAGAAAAACACTGCAGACACTATATCTGAAGTACTGAAAAGTAAAGAAGTAGTTGATATAACCAAGCATTTAACTAAGCTAAGAAGCATTAAGTCTAGTACAGAAATAGAGTATATACAGAAAGCAGTAGAAATAACCCAGAAAGTATTAAAAAAGATCTTAGAGGAAGTAAATACGCTTAAACAGGTTAGTGAGCTTAAATTAGTAGGTATAACAGAGTATTACATGAGAAAGTATGGTGCTGAGGAACCAGCTTTTCCAACGATAATAGCATTTAACGAGAACACTGCCTATCCCCATGCTAAGCCTTCTCCTAAGAGGACTATATCGAAGGATAATCGATACATTATTTTATTGGATCTAGGTGCAAAATATAATGGTTATTGTAGCGACATGACTAGAACGTTTGTACATAAGTACAATAGTGAGCTAAAAAGCAGAATTGAAGCTGTAATTGAAGCTCAACAAGAAGCTATAGACTCTATAGCGCCAGGCATAAAGGCTGAAGAAGTAGATTCTGTTGCTAGAAGGGTTCTAAGTAAACATGGCTTAGACCAATATTTTATACACGGCTTAGGTCATGGCGTAGGCATAGATGTTCATGAAGCACCAGCACTTACACCTGGTTCGAAGGATGTGCTAGAGAAAGGAATGGTTGTTACCGTTGAACCAGGCATATACTTTGAGGGAATGTATGGTATTAGAGTAGAAGATTTAGTATTAGTTACGTCGAGTGGTGCTAGAGTACTAACCTCGTTTACGAAGTTCTTTGAGATATAGCCAACACAGCTACGTAATTAATGCTTCATGTGCTATCTTCAATACTTTTTCAAATATCTGAGTATTCTTTGCTACAAGTATTCTACCTATCTTCACTACCTTGTACGCTGGTATAGAGTCTAAGTCCACTGATAATGGAAGCTTTAATTCATACGCCATACCTAGTGCTGCTGCAACGTCAACATTGCGCAGCCATCCCCTAACATCTAGGAACGCATCAGCTAACCCTAATACTACATATGCTATTTCTAGACTTGCACATCCAAGACTACGTACTTTGACATCCTTCCAGGTAGCTAGTAGTTTATCTAAAACCTTAACACCTATACCTTGATCAAAGTATCCTAATACGAGATCTCTAATCTCTTTACGTGTTCTTACTTTTGTCCTACCATAATATACACCCTTGCCTTTAACAAATACTATTGGGTAACCCACGTGTATTGGAGCAATGACTCCTGCTTCAATGTCTTTAAGTGATGGTCTATTAGTAATAGATGTTACTGCTATACTAACTGAAGACCATGGTATATGGGATAAATAGTTACTGCTACCATCAAGTGGATCTACTACAAATATGTATTCAGGATTATCTCCTATCTCTATCCTACCACGTTCTTCAGTAATAATTATAGCTTTAAATCCTTCATTTCTTATTAGATCAACTATGTATTCTTCGGCAAGTAGGTCTATGCGACGTGTCTTGTCGCCTAATGGTTGAACTCCGATGATCTCTTCAAGTTTATTAGCTTCTACTTCAGCTAAGAGGTCACGTAGAAATCCCGCTGCTTGACCAGCAATTCTTAGTAATAGGTCTATTGACATGTCGTACTCGTTAACATTATTTCCCATATACTATGTCACCCATGGGTCTTCCATTAGCAAATCTCACTATATAGTCTATAGTCTTTTTTGCAGCTTCTACTACAAGTGTTGCAGGTACATTAGGTACTCCACATGATACTACAAGAACATTTCTAGTCGTATCCCTTATCATGGTGTGCTTACTATCTCTATGCGGATATAGGTGAATTATTTTTTCATCATCAGCTAATACCGGTAATCCCTGCCTTAATACCTCTCTACTTCCACCAATAGGCTCGAATATTTCGCCTTCACGTGATAGTCTAAGTTTAAGTACACCCTTTATTCTATCGAGGTCATACAAGCCTATAGGGATTAATGTTTCAACACTAGCAAAATTTCCTGCATCCACAACATTGTTTATGAGAGGAATTGATTTAGTCCTTAGAATTCTCCTAATCAATGCCTCACTACTAGGCCTAGTTTTAGTAGGATCTATGCCAAGCCGCCAATAGAAGTCTCTATAAGCTCTAATAATAGGATGCTCCTTTAACCTATCAATATTGTATTGACTGACAATTCTACTCACTACATGCCTAGCGTATTCACGTACATCAACTCTATTCTTCTCAACTTTAACATCAGCAACTATGGCATAAGCTATATGTACACCTAGCATTCTTACCTCATTAGTTAATACTATGCTAGCCTTAAAGGACAAAGCCTTAAACACCTGCTTTAGCCACGTATACCAACTATATCTATACCGTGAACATTAAGGATTAATAAGCTTAAAACATAATATTATATCAGGTAATGATGAATGCACGTCAAACCGAGAGATGAGGACTACGGCCGTGAGCTGACCAGTTAGCCATGTTAGGCTACAAAACTAATTAATCCCATTATAGCTTTTAGTCTAACAGCATAAACCTAGCATTCCCT
>WAML01000027.1 GCA_015522345.1 Desulfurococcales archaeon | reverse complement strand
GTATATCTATTCTATGGTGTACCAGCTATACCTGGTAATTTAGGGAATGCTGTTGCTAAAGCCACGTGTTTTAGTCCAGCAATATATCTTGTGAGCCTCTCTACTCCTAGTCCCCAACCAGCACTAGGCGGTATACCGCCCTTTAAAGCTAGATCTAGGAACCAAGAATATTTCTCTAGAGGCTCTCCAACAGCCTTTATCCTCTCTACTAATTCCCTATATCTATACTCTCTTTCTCCACCATCAATTACTTCGCCGTATCCGCGAGGCAATATTAGGTTGAAGTCTCTGTTGTACTTAGGATCTTCTTCATCGGGTAGGTAATAGAATCCACGGCTTACTACAGGGAAGTTTGTAATCCATACTGGTGAGTCATAGTATTCTGCTAATGCAGTCTCTGCTTCATGACTTAGTTCTTTACCCCATTCTACACTATACCCTAGCTTCTTAACTATCTCTAGAGCTTCATCATATCTTATTCTCGGGAAAGGTGGTTTGAATACTGTAAACTCTTTGTTAATACTGTAAACTAGTTCCTCTTGCTCTCTAGCTAGTTTTTCTGTAACATATTTAAGGAGTTCTTCAGCTAAAGCCATGACGTCATCTATACTTGTTAAAGCGTATTCTATATCGAGTTGTGTAAACTCTACTAGGTGTCTACCAGTCCTTATGTTCTCTGCTGGTTCTTCTCTAATGTTCCTAGCTACAAAGAATATTTTCTCGAATACGGCAACACTTGATTGTTTATACATTATAACACTACTCGTGAGTTCATACTCTATTCCATAGAGTCTAGTCTTAAGTTTTCTAGCTCCACGAAGACCAGGATCGCTTACAACACTAGCCATAGGCGGTAATAGTTCTATAAATCCTTTCTTATAAAGGAATTCTCTAGCATACCACAGAATATACTGCTGTAGCTTAACCACTTTCATTAATAATGGACTACGTAGAACCCATGGACTATAGAATGCTATTTCTTCAACACTATACTTGTCTACACTACTATAGTCTATATCACGTTCTCTAACGGGTTCATGTATTATATCGAGATCCTCTACAACCACAAGATCTTTGTCAAAGACCCCTTTTATTACAACTAGTGTTTCCCTAGGTAGTTTTAATACATGTTCAGCTAAACGTCCTGCAACTCTAAACTCTCTATACCCACTACAGTCTCTTAGTAATACTCGGCCGGAGCGTCTATCTACAAGCCATGTAATTATTGTTGCTTTAACTGGCTTATCTACTTCATCTAATTGCTTTAGAAGATGTGTTCTAGAATAGAGTTTAGATACAGAAGATTTATACCTAGTATCCTGAGTTAAAACACATCCCTCAAGACACCTCAGAATCCTACTATAGTGGGAGATATATAAAAACTTTTCTGAATAAATCGACTAGCTGCAATAAATATTGTAAACCAAATATATTTACTTCTAAATACATAATCTTTTCACAGTATCAATAGAATGTGCAGAAGGAGTTGATAATACAATTGTTTAATGATATACTAGCCGATATAAAGGCAAGAATAGAAGTGCTTGAAAATAGGGTAAAGGCTATAGAAGATATGATAGAGAATATAGAGAAGAATATTAACGAACTCTTCTTCCTAATCCTCTTGACCTCTTAGTTCTAATAATGTAAGTTACTAACTCTAGTATAAACCCTATAGCGACTATTACTAACGCTACATCTATTAAATCCATTATAGCATACCTACATAGGAGTTCTCCTTACTTCAATAGAAGTCTTTGACCTAGTTATAATAACTACTTTACTAGGTATAAACTCTCCTAAGTCAAACATATTCCATCCCTTCTTTAAATTCGTTAATAACGTTCTTTCAAAGCCTTCTCCTATAAAGACGAGTTTTACACTACTCAAGTCTATAGGAGACCATAAGTGTATGTATCCACGGTGAATCCTTAGCTCAGGAGACAATATATCGTTTTCTATAACAATTTTTGATCTAAGTGATTCACTAAATCTTCTTGCATGACTCCATGATATAATGTTAAGTGTTGCCTCATGTATACCCGATCTAGCCCATAATAGTCTAACTGGTATACTATGACGTCCTGGAGTAAGGCCGAAGATTTCTGATGTAGAACCATACAAACTATAGTCTCTACTATAGAGTACGGCTTTTACTACATCTAAGTGCATAGGAGTCTCTACATCAACTAAGACATAGTATCCTAGACCATCCTTTAGTACCTTTGGAGTAATACTAACTTTAGTAAAAGCACTAACTGGTTTTTTAACACTAACTTTGATTCTCTCACTTAAAGGCATGAATCCATGGGCTTCAATAACTAAGTCTACATAATGTACTCCTGTTTCAACTCCTTCGTCTCTAAAGACTATTCTAGATCCAATACTGTATACTCTTAACCTTCTAGAAGAACTTCTTATAATTCTTATTCTAGGAGTAACATGTTCTATATCTATGTATCCACTAGTACCAGCAGTTAATGATACATCCTTTAAAGCTACTTCAATACCTTCTTCTAAACTAACTAGTGAAGTCTTTGGTATATTTGCTGGAGACACGTATCCTATCAATATCTTGTCTTCATACGAAGAAAGCCCATGAATATATCCATCTACTACGTACTTGCCTATTTCTTCTCCTCTAGGAGTATATAGTGCAAGATAGTCTCCATATGATAGTGCAATAGCTCTACTACTTATACTACATGCATTGACTTTATCGCCGATGATATCTTTTTCAACAAGTTTAATTCCTCTATCTATAGTTAATACGTATAGTTTATCTTTTGTAACTACTAGTAATTCGTCTCCTTCATAAGATTTAGAAATGCATACTATGGTGCCTAGATCCCTCTTCCATAATATACTGTTTTTACTCAATGATATAGCATATACACTATTGTCGTCATAAGTTATAATTTTATTAAAATCACCGTAAACAATACTATTACTTCTTATAAACTCAGGCTTTATAAGGGCTCCATCTATGCTGTATCTCTTATACTTGCCTCCTTTAATTAAATGAACATATATATGCTTCTTAGTTTTATCAATTACTTCCCATATAGCTGTAAATAAGCCATTCCATCCTCCAATTACGGCTCGTTGTGATAATATTTTCCTAGATAATCCTCCTCTAATACCTTTCTTAATCAATAGTATTGATGGTCCTTGGAGCCTTCCTTCTAAAGTAGTTGTTTTAATTAAAGTAACTATATAGTCGCCGCTCATTCCTAGAGAAGCCTTATTGACAATATATTTCTTCTTATGAAATAAACCACCTACTTCAACAGTATCCATTCTTTCTACAATACCTTCTTCTGTAGAGAGAAGTACTACTGAATGAAATCCTTTGGGGAGAAGTATATCTACTGCAACGTCAAGTCCATTGAATACTATCCCCTCTACATTACCATTAACACTAGCTAGATCGCGTTTTCCATGGAATATGTGTGAGAGACCAGCTATTCTCCTTACAAACACTTTTCTAATACCATGTTCTTCTCCATAGACGAATCCCTTTCTAAAAGAGAACCCAGGATATCTATGAACTCCTTTCTTAAACAATAGAGGTGTAGGAGGATGAACATCTTCTTCATTAGATACAATAGTAGATTCTATAATTAATGGTAGTCTTCTAAGTCTTCGTCCTCTAGCCGTGCTAAACACAATATACACCATGTACTTACTCTAAAATTTAGGAGACTTCACTATATTTAAGTAGTTTGTAAACACATAAATAAGTAATTGTGGAGCAAGCCCCGTTATTGAGGTGCATTTTAAAGCCTTGGCTATAACGCCTCTATGGACATACAAGATACCAAGCGACTGCATATTTGATGGAATAGATGTAAGAGATGAATGGATTACGTTAACTCTCTATTGTAAAGAAGAAATACGTACAGTTGTTATAGAGCTGGCCAGCGGCAAAGCAACTGTTAAAGGAGGTAAACCTCTTGAACTACGTGGAACTATTGAGAAGAAAACCGATTTTACAATACTAAGGTGTTTCTACGGCTATGGAAATAGGATATGGAGTAGAATTATGAGAGGATTAAAAATAGGCATGATCTGTAGAAAAGAAGTATGTGTTACCGGGTTTCTAAGGCCAAACTATAATCTAGAAATTAGTGTAGTTAACTCTAAGGGTACTGTACTAGAGTCCCTTAATGTAGGTAATACCCTTGACTTTAGTATAGGAGCTACAAATAACCTCATAGTAGTATCAACTATATCTCCATACCCAGAGTATTCAGCAGTTCTATTCATAGACCCTGCTACAGGTAGTATCATAGACGAATATACTGGTTTTGGAGGAATAGTTATAGCTAGTCCATCACTAATAGTAGTCCATGGAGAACACGAGAATAAGAGAATAACTAGAGTATATAATGATGACGGTGAAGAAGTAATTAGTGATGAAGGAACAGCAGTATTTGTTCCATTCAACCCATACCCCTTCCAATTACCTGGTATAGAAGCTTATAGTGAAGAATACCTTGTTGTTATCGACAAATATAATCTCAAAGTATATAATACAATAGACTATAATCTAGAATACATACTTGTAAAACCACCATATACGAGAGCAGTCTTCAATTTAAATCCTGAAGAAGACATTATAACTGTTCTCTCTAGAATAAGTGGTTTTCCCCTAATAGTTTCCTATAATTTAAAAGGAGAAACACTATGGTATACTCATATTGTAAGAAATGTATCAAGAGTGCTTCACAGTAATTCTATAGTAGCAGTATTTGATGAAGGATATAGGAAAGAGACTAGAGTAGGAGTTATTAAGCAACCACTAGTTATTGAAGAAGATAGATTCGGCCCTGGTATAGAACCTCTGCATATATGGGGTAGAAATATAGTGTTGTTTGATGGCTCTAAAATAACAGCGTATACTTATGAAGGAAAAACGTAGCAACATAGCTGGAGAAGGAGGTGTTTATAAAGAGAGTTGGAATATCTTAGAGATCTTGTACTTTTACTCATACTTGCTAAAATATTTGGTTTAATTCTTAGGAATAAAGGTATACATCCTATTGTAGGACATGTATTTGCAGGAATAATCCTAGGTCGTTACATACTAGGAATAGTATATCCATCAAAAGAACTAGAAACTATAGCTAGTGTTGCTTTACTACTCCTTCTATTCTACACAGGGCTTACTACAGACTTTAGAGAACTTAGGAGGAGAAGCACACATATAATCGCCATGGGTGTTATGGGGGTAGTCGCTACATTTACTATAACATACCTAGTTCTATCTAGTATAGGCTATACAGGGTTAACAGCAGTATTCATAGCAGTTGCTCTATCAAATACTGCTACAGAGACAGTTGCAGCTACAATAGCTTATGCTGGAGGTAGAGAAATTAGAGCATTAATTGTTGGAGCCAGTTTTGTAGATGACATAGTAGCTGCTTTCATGATAAGTATTGTAGCTAGTTTATCAACTGGCAGTACAACTAATATCTACTACCTAAGTATAGCGACTACAATATATATGGCTGTAGTACTAGCCATAAGCCAAGTATTAGCTACAAAATATACTAAATTCTATAAAGTACTGTCTAGAGACTACATGACTTTCGCCAGTATATCGTTAGTAATAGCTTTTACACTATCTCTAGGAGCGAGAATGATGGGTTTAAGTGAACTCATAGGAGCATATTTAGCAGGATTATTTATTGGCCGTGGAAGAGAATTCCATGACCCATTAATTAGAACACGTATTGTGATCTCAGAGTTCATTGATGATTTAAGTATAGTCTTAGAAGTTCTATTGATACCAATGTTCTTCACATATATAGGTCTCTTGATAAAACCAATGGAGATCTCTATTACACTCTACATACTAATGCTATCTACAGCTGTTTCCGGGAAAATCCTAGGTTGTACACCCATAGCCATACATAGTTTAAAAGATAAAATAAAAGGATTAGCTGCAGGTATAGCTATGATAGGTAGAGGAGCTCTTGAAACAGCATTACTTAAACTAGGCCTCGACTACGGTATAATAGATACAGGAATATATAGTACAGTAGTACTAGTCGCTTTAACAACTACAGTACTAGCTCCACTCCTCTACAGCATTGTCTATAGAGAATAAGAATGAATCCATGTATAATAGACAACTAGCAACTTATTCCTCTACATAATAGATCGGATAATACTTGATAATATATCTACTCTATTACTA
>WAML01000026.1 GCA_015522345.1 Desulfurococcales archaeon | reverse complement strand
GTTAGGTGAAAGTAGTTAATTGATGATAAAAGACTATTGCGTCGTCTACTCAAGTGAAGGATTACGCTTAAGTATACTAAGAGAAGCAATAAGAGACTACAAGTATTTGCTAACAAGAGGATACACGCCTAAGCAAATCCTACCATTCATATCAAATAGATATGGTCTTAGCAGAATAGAACAACTATTAATCTATAGATCTATTCATGATAATGAATATATCAATAATGTTAAAACGAAGATTCAGAAAGAATCAGACATAAGGGGTCAAGTATTATTAATAGATGGTTTAAATGTTATATTGGCTATTCAAGCAGCTATTAACTGTAAACCCTTAGTAAGAGGAGATGATGGCTTCATTAGAGATGTTCAGAGAGTTCACGGAAAGGTGAAATACAGCAATGATTTCTTCTCGTCAATTATAAGATTGGGTATTAGCTTAAAGTATCTAGAACCTAGACGAGTCTTGGTGTTCTTTGACAAAAATATAAGCCTCATAGGCTTCTATTCTAGTATCATAAGAAAGCTCTTATCACTTTACGCTAATGTGGATATAGATATAGTGTTAAGTAGTATGTGCGATAAATCGTTGATCAATATGTCTAAACAATATGACTACATAGTATCATCTAGTGATGCAGTATTAATAATGAAGTCTCGTAGAGTGTTTGACTTAGCTGGTTTTATAATAAACTTAATGCTCTATTCCAATGTAATAGACGTTAACAGCCTTATCTAAGATAACATTTAAATCTCCTCTATAAGGCCCTCAATATATGGGGTAGGGCCCGTCGCCTAGCCAGGATAGGGCGCCGGCCTTCTAAGCCGGTAGTCCGGGGTTCAAATCCCCGCGGGCCCGCTAATAAACAATAGATATTTATTATCTAGCTCATCTAGTTAGGTAGAATTGTGCCTCTCAGATCATAGTATGTGGCTTCAGTTATTCGTACATTGACCCATTCTCCTATACTAGTTTCTCCGTTATCGGGTAAAATTACAGAATAGTAGTTCCTTGTTCTTGCTACGAGGGTATTATTTAGGCCTTTCTCTAGTACTAATGCCTTAGTGGTTACTCCAATGTATCTTCTATGTGTTTTTAACCCTATCTCTTCAATAACTTTAAGTGCTTTTATACTTCGCTTCTTCTTTACGTATGGAGGTATTTGTGGTAGTGCTGCTGAAAGCGTTAGCGGTCTTATGGTATATTGTGCTAAGTGCACTCTCTCTATTTCTAGCTCTTTTAATACATTGATAGTGTTGTTGAAGGCTTCTTCGTCTTCTCCAGGATGTCCTACTATTATGTCTGTTGCAATCATTATATCTTCTATCTTTTTGCGTAGATACTTCACTATATATCTATAATCATCTACACTATACCTTCTATTCATAATTCTTAATACTCTATCATCACCGCTTTGTAAAGGTATGTGTAGGAATTTATATATCTTTGGATGACGTATTATGTACACTATATCATCTATTATCTCCATTAGGTGTTCGGGGTTCATCATACCTATTCTAATCATGAAGTCGCCTGGTATCTCAATTAGTTCTAGCAGTAATTCTACCAATTTCCTCTTTCCGTAAATATCTAATCCATATGCTCCAGTGTCCTGTGCTGTCAACTGTATTTCTCTTGCTCCTCTAGTCACTGCTTCCTTTACTTTTCTTTTAACTAAGTCTATAGGATAACTATGTAGTTTAGGCCTAGCTATCTTGGTTATACAAAAACTACAATACCCTGTGCACCCATCTGCGATAGGTACAATTGCTATTGGACCCTTAACTACTTCATATACCTCTCTCTTATTTAATGGAGATACCTTAGATATTTTATTAGATAATAATTCGATAATAGCTGTGGGGTTATAGGTTTCTACTAATATAGCTGAAGGCGCTACCTTACGTATAGTATAAGGTTGTGTTGTGGCCATACAACCAGCTATAACAAGTCTTTTTACATGACCATATTTCTCGTATAGATTCTTTATACGTTTAAGCATTCTCTCTTCTGTATCCTTCCGTACAGTGCATGTGTTTATAATTATTAAATTTGCGTCGTCTATGCTAGGTGTTTCACTGAAACCATAGCTTCTCAGGATACCCAATAGTATTTCTGTATCTGCCTTATTCAATGCACATCCATAGGTTTCAATGTAAACCTTCATAT
>WAML01000025.1 GCA_015522345.1 Desulfurococcales archaeon | reverse complement strand
TATTTATCCATATATTCTATTTTTCTCTACTAAGGAACACTAAGACATTATATGCATGGGTGGCTTAAATGGTTCTTAGAATAGCTTTTGCTACAAATAAAGGCGGCTTAGAAGATACAATAGCCGATAGATTCGGTAGGGCGCCTACTTTTACAATAATAGAAATTGATGATTCTACTGGAGACATTATTAGTGTGAGAGTTATTGAAAACCCGGGAAATGTCGCTGGCAGTGGTGCAGGTATTAGGGCTGTACAAAAGCTAGTTGATGAAAAAGTAGATGTAGTAGTTGCTCCTAGTCCGGGACCAAATGCTTTTATGGCTCTACAGCAATCTGGTATAAGACTCTATGTAATGCCGGGGCTATCTGTTAAAGAAGCGTTGGAGAAAGTACTTAAGGAGATTATTAAGAAATAATCTCTAAGTCAGCTACTACTTGGTATTTTCTAGGACCAACCATTCTAACTCTTCTCATAAATAATATTTTTCCTCTAACACCTATTTCCTGTAGTCTATCCGCTATTACCTTCTTTGACTTATCTATGTAATTTTCTCCTTTAGTTGTCTTCACATGTATGTATACGTGGACATATCCTTTAGAGTTCTTTAATGCTTTTATAGCATATGGCAGATACTCTAGAGCAAGTTCCGGCAACGGCATTAGCACACGATCTGCTGTATCTATAAGTTTTTCTTCAATAACTTCAGCAGCATCACCTAGTATTGGAATGACTATATCCTGTACTTTATTTAAAATAGTGTTTTCTACAAGGTATTTGTACGCCCAAGGATTTATGTCTATACTATAGACTTTCCTAGGCTTCCTATACTTAGCTATTATTATAGAGAATAGTCCTACACCCGAAAACATATTTATTACTACTTCACCTGGTTTTACTAATGAAGATATTCTTGCATGTTCGTAGTTTAGCCTAGGCGATATATATGTTTTGGTGATATCTAGTTTAAATAAACAACCATGTTCGCGATATATTGTTTCACTACGTTTTTCGCCAGCTAAATGAATATATTTCCTGAGTCTATATTCACCGCTTACTCCCGGGAGTCCCGCCCAAACACTCTTTATATAAGGTATTCTCTCCAGTAATGCATATGCTAGAGGCTTTAGATCCTCAGGCTTCATATTAAATGGTATTCTTATAACTGCAATATCACCTATAATTTCTATCCTCTTCCAAATTCTATTACTCCATTCTTCTCCAAGTACTTCCTCAGCTATTCTACGGAGAAGAGGCTTTCCTCTTTTGCTCCTCCTCATAACTGTAATATCACCAAGTGTGTTCCTACATTTATATATTATCTATACCTAATATTCTAGTGTAGCTTGTTTATACTCAATTAAAGTTAGTTATAAGAAGAATGGGTTATAAAATAATACATGGTGTGTAAATAAAAATGTCAGTACATGTGTTGAAGTATGGTAGAGTCTTCGATTCTATTATTTCACAAGCAAAAATTTCACTAGCCCAGCAATTAGTTGAGTCTATAATGGGTGCTCAAGCCAAAGAAATATCGAAGAATTTCTATGAAAAATATAAAGACGGTATATATAAAGTGACGGCCTTACTTCGCTCTAAAGAATCCGAAGCCATAGTAACTATGTATACATACAATGGAGTTCCTTTAGCAGCTATATTAGAAGTAGAGGGGCAGAAGAAATATGATGGCGACGTACTCGACTTCTTAAACAAACTCGAAGAAACAGGCTATAGTATCCAATGGATAGATTATTACAAGTTGCCGAGAGAAACTATAGCTGATATACTTGGCAAGGATGTGTTAAAAAATATTGAAGAATCTCTTATAAAGAGAAAAGAAGCTATTGAAGAAACTGTTAAAAAGGTAAAGACGGAAGAACCTAAGGAGGTTAAGAAAGAGAGGAAAGTTGCTCAACAAGTTGTTGCTATAACTGTTGAGAAAACATCTACTAAACCCATTGTTAAACCAAAGCCTTTAATCGATATTAAAAAGGAATTACTTAGGCTATTAGAAGATGTAGGTTTTGAAGCTATTAACGTCGATGTTAAGGGAGATACAGAAAATGTTGAATTAGTAATCGATATGCCTCCATCAATGCCGTGGCTCGAGCCTAAGGATATACTCTACATAGTTGCAGAGAAATACATTAGTTTAATGGGTACACCGAGTTTTATGAGACTAGAAATTAGATTCGGTAGTGAATTAACTGAAGAAATTACTCTAACTTCTTCAGTAGCATTCGCTATAGCTAGAATAATCGGTAGATCATTAAAGAGGTTATTAGATGAAGGAATAGGTGTTACTGGTACACAACATACAATTTCTCCTGATGGGAATACCATAATTATAAGATTTAAAGTTAAAAAGACTACTCTAGCCGGAATTAATGTGAGAGATCTGTTAATGCAGATATATGATGATGTAAAGAGGTTTTGGAAAGGAATTCTCATACTATCTATTAAGACTGGGAAGTTTGGAAGAGAAATAAGGGTTCCATAACAAATTATTGTTTCTTCTTATTAAGATAGAATAGACAATATCTTCTTATAGGGCATCTGTTGCATAAGGGGTTTCGAGCTACACAAATTCTTCTTCCATGAGTAATTAGGAGTAGGTGTGCTTCTAAGTAATCACTCGGTTTAAGAGATTTCATCCAGAAAAGCCTTATACTATCATAGTCGTTTCTATTGACAAGACCCAGTCTCCATGTAATTCTCTTTATATGTGTATCTACGGG
>WAML01000024.1 GCA_015522345.1 Desulfurococcales archaeon | reverse complement strand
ACCATATACACTGCACTTCTCTAGATCAATACATCAGTGGGTAGGAGGACTAGGTATTGTTGTATTAACGCTATCATTTTTTATAAGACCAGGTACTACAGCGTATAGGCTACTAGTTATACATATTCATAAAGAGTCTACTATGCCTAGTTTAGCTAGAGTAGCTAAAGTAGTAATACAAATTTATATCGCACTAACTATACTTATGATTTCCATCTATTATGCATTTGGCATGAATTTATTTGATTCAATAGTTCATGCATTTACAACAATATCCACTGGGGGATTCTCTACATACAATTATATTCCAGGCCAAGTAGTTTTACCAGCGATAGTATTGATGTTTATTAGTGCACAAAGTTTTACTTACTACCACTATATATTCGTTGAAAGAAAAGTAAGAATTCCTTTGCAGACGCTCCTCTTTATACTATTAAACATTATCTCAATAACTATAATGATGTCTATAGCTGTTACGAATAACATACGTATTAACACATCCGATATTGTATTCACAGTATTATCAGCATCTACTACAACAGGTTATAGCGTTATATCGTTAGACAATCTTCCAGACTCGTTTCTCTATATACTATCTATTTTAATGATTATAGGTGCTTCTATGGGATCTACTGGAGGAGGTTTAAAACAATACAGGCTTCTAGTTATAGTTAAGGAGTTAAAACGTAGATTAATTAAAATAGCTAATCCATCTCTACAAGTAGGTTCAATTAAAATAGCTGATTCTATAGTTAGCGATGAAGAAGTTTCAAGTATTTTCACAGTATTTACACTATTTCTAATTACGGTAACACTATCTACTATAGCGTTATTAGTTGCTGGATATAGTCTAGTTGATAGTTTATTTGTATCGTCTTCTGCAGTAGGTACAGTAGGGTTGGCAACATCTATTGTTTCAAAGACTATGCCGTACTGGGTAAAGCTGGTCCTGTCCATTGATATGTTCTTGGGTAGGCTAGAAATAGTAACTGTAGTTGCACCTATTGCCTATATCGGAGAGCTTTTAAGGCATAAAGTGAAGATTGAATGAATAGCTGAGATACTGTTATCTGGATATTAAAACTTTGAGTTCTCTAGCTATCTCCTTCCCAATGATATAGGATTTAATGTTTTGCTCATAGTTCTTTCGTTTGGATAGTATTTTCTCAATTAAGTCATCATCTATTTTATCAAAGGCTATATTCAATGCTATTCCTACACCAATCATATTTATTGTATTATACAAGTTTTTCTCTACAGCTTTTTGGAGTATAGGGGCTTCAAGAGTATTATTTAGTCTAGTCTTCACAAGATCTCTGTCTACAATTACTATTTTAGAGTCCTCTATATGTTCAATCCATTTACTTAAGGGGGTTTCATGTAATACTATTACTATGTCAAATGATTCTATAAATGGATTAATTATTTCTCCTTCACTGTATACTGTATATGCAAGTACCGTGCCCCCTCTTACTTCAGCTCCGTAACTCTGTAGTTGAGAAACATTATAGCCTTTTAAGAAAAGATATTCAGCTGTTACACTAGCTGCATATACTATACCTTGACCTCCTATGCCTAAGTAAGCTATAGAGTTGGGCATAAAACCACCTTTATTCTCTAGCTTGAGTTAATCTATTAACAAAACTCCTATATCTATCGATGAAACCAGGTTTATCTTCAGCTTTAAAGATGCCAACGGGTATTAAATTCCTGCGTTTACTGGGTTTCAATGACTTGTATCTAGTGTAGGGAATGCATATCTTCATTAGTTCTCTAAGTTTTTCTCCAGGAGATTTATTCTCTCTTCTCACAACATATGTAATGCAAGGAGCATATACTTCTATGAATCTAAAGCCGCGTTTATACTTAGTAAGCACGTCCTTTATACTATTCTTTAACTGAACATAGTTTGAAATACACCATCGTGCAACATAGTTTGCATTAGTATTTACTAGAATATTGACTACATCTACGGGTTCTTCGGGATTCCCATAAGGTGTTGTAGGTGTTTTCATGCCGAGAGGTGTTGTAGGAGCTGCTTGTCCCCTTGTCATAGCGTAGACTAAGTTATTAACCATTATCACTATTAGATCCATATTTCTTCGTGCTGCATGGAGTAAATGATTACCTCCAATTGAAGCAATATCGCCATCTCCTCCTATCACGATCACTTCTAGTTCTGGATTAAATGCTTTGACACCTGTAGCAACAGGTATGGCTCTCCCATGTAGTGTGTGTAAAGAATCAGCTTTAATATATGGACTCGGTATCCATGAAGAACAACCAATTCCGCTAACAAACACTATTTTCTTTAGATCCCTGATTCCTATTTCTCGAAAAGCATCGAATAAAGCATTCATTAATATGCCGTTGTAGCAACCTGGACAGAAAGCCGTAGGTAGTACTTCTTCTCTCATATAATCTAGGCTTGGATGTCTAACTTGAGATTCAGTCATTTTATCACCCTAATTATATCTGATGGATAAATAGGAATTCCTCCACCAACTTTATTTACTCCAACAACCTTTACATCTCTACCAACACAAACCTTTACATCATATATGAGTTGCCCAAGATTTAGTTCAGGTACAACTACTTTCTCTACATTGGCTAGTATATTCGATAATCTATCATAGTCTATAGGCCATAGAGTATTTAGCTTAACTACTATAACATGGGGATTACCTAGTTTCATCCAAGCATCTATTGCCGGTCTACATGACGAACCATAACAAACTATAGCAGTACGTGCTTTACTTGGCTCACCATATACTCTGTACTTAAATAACTCACTTATATTCTCCCAAATCTTTCGCTTCAATCTACTTACCAGCTTATAATGAGTTTCAAAACTATGTACAT
This sequence comes from Desulfurococcales archaeon, assembly GCA_015522345.1. Taxonomy (GTDB): domain Archaea; phylum Thermoproteota; class Thermoprotei_A; order Sulfolobales; family Desulfurococcaceae; genus WAML01. Next base: position 2,118 of record WAML01000024.1, on the reverse strand, counting down.
CCCTATAGCCGTATCCGTTATGCGTAGACCCTGTAACTAAGACATAGTATCCTTCGCCTAGAACAGGCATAGGAGGCGGTATACGTGGGTCTTTAGAGTCAAAGAATGGTTCTTGGCCTTGCGGTTTTCTTCTAGTAGATACCGTTACTCTTGATCTATCCCTTCTATACACTACTTCTCTTCCATGACCTATAAATTCGTCTGTAAGCATAATTACTGGTGTACGTAGTTTTTCAGCTATATCAAATGCTTCTATAATGAAGTTATAGGCTTCTTGAGGATTCGATGGAGCTAATACTGGTACATACTGGTCCCCATGCCTACCCCATCTAGCCTGCATAATATCTCCTTGAGCAGGTTTTGTTGCTTGACCAGTAGCTGGTCCTGCACGCATTACATCTACTATTACTAGAGGAGTTTCTGTCATTACAGCATATCCTATTCCTTCCTGCATTAAAGAAAAACCTGGTCCACTAGTGGCAGTCATAGCTCTAGCTCCAGCCCATGAAGCCCCTATTAACATGTTTATAGCTGCTAATTCATCTTCTGCTTGTATGAATACGCCTCCTCTCTTCGGTAATTCTTCGGCCATTAAATGCATTATTTCACTAGATGGAGTAATAGGGTAGCCTGCATAGAAATTGCATCCAGCATCTAGAGCTCCATAAACTACTGCTTCATTACCGCTAAGAAACATTCTTTCCACAATACTTCACCTCTCTACAACAACTATTGCTTGATCAGGGCAATACCACATACATATTTTACATCCAATACATTCTCCAGTTAAAACAGGATTTCTATAACCTGTTTCACTACATACTCCATCCATCACAAGAGCTCTTCTAGGACATATGTCAACGCATATACCACAGCCTTTACAAAGCCTCTTATTCACAACAACACTGTATTTAGTCAATAGAATCACCAGAAAATTCCCTCTATAAACCTAACATGTTGAGAGAAAGTAAAATAGGTAATGTCAGAGACTCTACCTATCTTCATCGCCTACAGCTCTTGAGGGGAAGGTTCATCATTATTCTAGTACATTTCTTTCACAGTGCTATCTTAAAACTTTAATTCCAATACTCTATGTACTAGAAATGCTCTTTTATATTCCAAAGTTGAATTCGATAATATAGAGTTGATGAGGATGATTTACATGGAGTCCTACTCTATTGTATTAAAGCCTATAGGTATAGTACATACTCAAGCTAGTGAAGAAGAGATCAAGAACAGCTATGAAGGAGTGGGTGGATATATTGAAGTATTCAAAGAATATGAAGAAGGACTTGATGGTATAGAAGGTTTTTCACATATAATAGTTCTTGCATATCTCCACAGAGTTTCTGAAGAACAAAGAAAGGTATTAAAAGTACGTCATAGGAGATTGAAGAGGTTTGGAGTAAGAATAGATGACTTGCCTGAAGTAGGAGTATTCTGTACTGATTCACCACATAGGCCTAATCCTATAGCATTATCTATTGTAGAACTTGTTAAAAGAGAAGGAAACATACTATACGTAAGAGGACTTGATTTATTTGATGGAACTCCTATACTAGACATTAAAGCCTATACTCCTGATAGATGTATAGAGAGTATAGAGACTCCTTGGTGGCATAAAGAGCTTGTTAAAAGGGTAAAAGAAAAACTAGGTTTTGCATCTTGGGTGTAACACCAACTTATTAATACTAATTATATAGTTCCTAGAGCATATAATTAGTTATACAATAGGTTGTATTGTATTTTAAATAGGTGTTTCAATGTGAAGATAGTTGTCGTTGGAGGGAGTGGTGTAGGTAAAGCTATAGCTAGTGAATTACTTCGTGAAGGACATGAAGTTGTTGTTGTAGAGAAAAACGCCTCTATAGCACAGGAACTAGCTAATACACTTGATTGTACTGTATTAAACCTTGATTTAACTAACATAGATAGTTTCTCTGAAATAGATTTTAGTAACGTAGATTACTTAATAGCTTCCACTAAAGACGATAGAGATAATATAGTTATTGCTTTAAATGCCAGAGCCTATGGTGTAAAGAATATACTGGCTATAGTATTTGATAGCAAATACGAGAAAACACTGTTATCTACAGGGTTATTCAATGTTATATCAAT
>WAML01000023.1 GCA_015522345.1 Desulfurococcales archaeon | reverse complement strand
GTCTTAAGGATTAAACTAGACAATAATTCAGCAAAGATATATTGATCATTTACTCAATATTTAGCAGCTAATTTTAGTGATATCAATTTTATAAATATTACCAAGGAAAAGGTTTCATTATCCAGCATTATGGAGTGAGCTATATACGTGAACTTAATGAACCCGGTGTTTATTGGGATTGAGGATATAGATGTTTATGATGTTGCTAAGCCAGAGTTAAACGGGTTTTTGAATAGTATGACCAGTTATTCATAGAAATTTCGGCGATGACTTAAATTAAAGACTTGATCGTACCAGAGTTCAATGCAATAAGAACATCAGTAAACATACCATCATCTACGCTGAAACAACTAGAGACTCAAGAAATCTTATTCTCAACATAACGATCATGGATAGAGTCGAAATAACTATAGAAAATACTATAAAGAGCTAGCGTACACTAAGATCGCTGGTAAACGGGAAACTAGGGAGTGACTACATTCACTAGGGCTTATTCTTGACAGTCAATACCTCAACTCTTCAGACATCCGTTACGTTAATAAAAGGAAAGGAGGCCGACAGTATAGTAACGGATCTTATAATAAAACGACTCACTATTGCTAAACAGATTAATAAACAAATGTTGGGATGAGACTTGGTTATATAGGGAAGGGCCCGGGCCGGGATTTGAACCCGGGACCTCCGGGTCCACAGCCCGGCGCTCTAACCAGGCTGAGCTACCCGGGCCACTTTCTTGTTTCATCGTCTATTGTCTTATTGTTGTGGCCTAGGTTCTTCATTGCCCTCTGGGGGCTCTTGGAGTCCGGGCCCTTGTTTTCCTCCTTTTTCATTCTGTGTATTGTTTGTAGCTTATATTGGTTTCTCTGTGTATAGTGTTTTATATCTATGTTTTGTATGTATATAGCACGTGTTATTCTACGGGATCGCTCCCGTATATATACGTATGTTTATCTATGGTTTTACAGTACTTGTATTTATGGGGGAGAAAAGTATTTATCTGTACACTGTTTAATTAGTTCACTGTGGTCTAAAACACTTTATTAGGTGGTTGATTGTATGGAGACTAAGTTCATAATTGCAGCTATAATCTTGTTAATAATAGGGCTTGGACTAGGCTATGGAATAGCTAGTGTAATGGTACCAGCTGGAGTTACAACTGTAACAGCTACAACAACAGTTTCTGTAGGAGCTAAGACAGTTACTACAACAGTGACCAAGACTGTTGGAGCAGAAATTACCGAACTTAATGAGAGAAACGTCTATAGTCTAACATGGGATCAGATAGAAGAACTTGCTAAGAAAGAAGGGGAAGTAGTATGGTATGGATTTGGAAGTACTTACGAAAGAGACTTCTTCACAGAACTATGTCAGCAATTCCAGGCAGAGACAGGCATTAAATGTACATACGTACATGGAAGCTGGTTTGATACAGTACAGAAGATTATAAGTGAGAAAGAAGCTGGCAAAGAAGTTGGTGAAATAGATGTCGTACTAGCATGGTCAAAACCTTTTGCAATGGCCTATGAAGCAGGAGCTGTATGGGATGTAAATCTAGCAGAAATAATACCTAACGCCAAGGGCATACCATTTGTAGCGAGATACTTCCACGACATGTACCCAACAAATGGTAGACACTTGCCTATACTAGCGTGGTGGGTTGGATTCCTATATCGTAAAGACCTGCTAAAGTACCCGGACGATGTACCAAAGTCGTTCGATGAACTATTGGACTGGGTTAAGAAGAATCCTGGTAAATTCACTTACTGTGACCCTAACAAAGGAGGTAGTGGACACACATTCTTAATAGGGTTAGCAGAGTGGTTCTACGGCTACGATAAATTCGCTTTCGCTAAATTCAGTGAAGAACGTGCTAAAGAAATATTCTATAGTAAAGGAAAGTATGGAATGAACTTCTGGGAGTACTTGAACGAGCTAGAGAAGTACATGTACCAGCCAGGAAACTATCCGCAAGGAAACAAAGCTACGATAGAGTTATTTGAAGCAGGAGAAGTAATCCTTATACCAATGTGGATATCAATTACAATGCAAGAAGTAGAAGCTGGTAGACTAGACCCCAACTGGGTTGGAATGTATATACCAGAGCCTACAATGCCTGGTCCATTCGATGGAGTATTCATACCATTTAATGCACCACATAAAGCAGCTGCACTAGTCTTCATAAACTGGCTATTATCAGATAAAGTACAAGCACTAATACCACAGAGAATAGGAGCTTACCCAGCTGTGACAGAAGCTTGGAACTTAGTGCCTGACGAAGTAAAGAAGCAGCCGTGGTGGCCTATAAACGATCCATACAACGACTTAGTGAAATGGCGTAGCTATGGACCACTATGGTATAGGCATGCAGACTACATGTTCTGGATGATGCAGACCTGGGTAGACGAAGTAGCTAGAAAGTAAAATAGTAGTAATAGTAGTAATACACTAGAGCAGTAGCAGAACTAGAGTAGGGTAGGAGGAATGAGGATCACAAGAGATGATCTAATATCAATACTTTTTCTCCTCCCGCTCTACATCTTCATAATTATAATGGTCTTTATCCCTATAGTCAATGTAATACTAGGCTCCTTCGGCATATCCCTTTTTGGAGAACTTTTAGAGAAACAACAAATTACTTTTGAAGGATACCGGAAGTTTCTTGCTCCAGAAAGCCCCTACTTATACTCGCTATTCTTTACAATATACATAAGCATTATAGCGACTGTAATAAGTGTATTAGCAGGCTATCTCTTCGCTGTATACCTAACCATAAAGAAGCCCCCTATATGGAGTAAAATATCGACTATAATGACTATACCATTGTTTACACCATATATTGTTGGAGCATTCATGTGGTGGACTCTACTATGGCCTAGAGGCTATATCTCATTACTTATAAACGGTATACTAATGAAAGCAGGTATTGTGAGCGAGCCTATACCCCTAGTAAACGACCCCTATGGAATAGGTATATTATTTGGAGAAGTATGGATTAGATTCGTTATAGCAGTAGCCATATTCTATGGTCCACTACAGCTAATAAATCCCGAGCTCATCGACGCTGCTAGAAGCTTAGGTGCAAGTACATGGACTATTATAAGAAAGATCTTTATACCATTGACAAAATATGCATTAATCGCTACTAGTGCCATAATACTGCTTGCAACAATGGCTGGTGTTTCAATACCATTAGTCTTAGGCGGTAGTTGGCCACAGTTCCTCAACGTAATGATATACCTCGATGTAACAACTAGGTTCGAGTACCTTATGGCCTATACATCTGGTGTATTCTATATTATTGCTTCAGCAGCTCTAGGCTACATATTCTTCAGATTTACTACAAAGAAAGTTGTATTGCAGACAAGGTGATCGTGAATGTATGGAGAGAGGAGACAACGTATATGGGATTTAATTGTTATAGGAATTGTATTGATCTATATACTATTGCCTATGGTGGTATTGATTGAATATGCTTTTGCCGAGAAATGGTATGCTTATCAACTATATCCTTCACAATGGGGTCTTAAATGGTTTTCATGGGTATTTAAACATCATGATACTAGAATGGCTTTCTTCTACAGCTATACACTAGCACCACTAGTAATGCTTGCTACACTAGCATTATGTATACCAGCGGGCTACGTACTAGGTACTAGAAGGACTAGGCTAAGTATATTCACTGAAAACCTCGTCAACATGAATATGGCTCTCCCAGTAATAGTTATCGGGATAGGATTACTTCCACTATATACAAGACTTGGTCTCCTAGGTAATTACTGGGCACTAATACCGGCTCACATGATAGGAGCTATACCATATACTCTAAGGAGTGTTACAGCAGCTTTTATGCAAGTTCCAAGGGATCTTGAGGAAATGGCTCGTGTACTAGGTGCTACTAAACTACAGGTTATTAGGAAAGTCTATATGCCTATAACGTGGCGTGGTATACTAGCTGGAGGAATATTCGCTTTCTCGTGGTCATTAAACGAATTCATATTAACGCTATTACTTGGAGCACCAGCTGTAAAGACGTTGCCTATAGCCATATACGAGTATGTTGGTGGATACTATTTGACTCCACAGCCAGCAGCTGCTCTAAGTCTCTTCATACTCCTACCCTCTATAGCCATAGCTCTCTTCTTCGAGAAATACCTCCAGGTTTCACTCGGTCTAGGAGGTGGTTAGATAGAGTGCCACGTATAGTGTTAAAAGATATACTTAAGAAATATGGTAAAGTAGTTGCAGCAGATATTCCCTATTTAGAGATAAAAAATGGAGAATTCTTTGGACTATTAGGGCCCAGTGGTAGCGGTAAAACAACTACGTTGAGGATAATAGCTGGTTTAACAAGGCCTGATAGAGGAAGAGTATTCATTGGAGACGAAGATATAACTGATGTTCCTCCAGAGAAAAGGAATCTAGGAATGGTTTTCCAGAGCTGGGCATTATTCCCTCATCTCACAGTATTTGAGAACATAGCCTTTGGTTTAAGACTTAGGAAACTACCTGAGGATGAAATAAGGAAGAGAGTAAAATGGGCTGCTGAACTACTTCAGATAAGTGAACTCCTCAATAGGTATCCGCATCAGTTAAGTGGTGGACAACAACAACGTGTAGCTGTTGCAAGAGCTATAGTATTGTATCCTAGAGCATTATTATTCGACGAACCACTATCTAACCTTGATGCTAAACTTAGAGAACAAGTGAGGTTCGAGCTTAGGAAACTACAGAAGAATCTAAAGATTACATCAGTATATGTTACTCATGACCAAACAGAGGCTTTCGCCATATGTGATAGAATAGCTATCATGAACGAAGGAAGGATACAGCAGATAGGTACACCTGAAGAAATATATAATAGGCCTAGGACAAAATTTGTTGCAGAATTCATTGGTATAACAAGGTTTATTGAAGGAAAAATAGAAGATATCTATGATCAGTCACGCGGCCTTGTGAGAGTAAGAACCGAAGATGACCTAGAGATAGTGAGTTGGGCTGATCTAGAGAAAGTGGGTAGAGGAACTAAAGTTTACGTAGCTGTTAGACCTGACTTCATAAATCTTGCATCCAGCGAAGAACCAGGTCCTAATGTATTCAAAGCTATTGTTGAAATGGCTACTTATGTAGGAGATGTAATGGATTATGAGATAAGGATTGGACGATGGAGGCTTAGATTCAAGACTCCTCCTACATATAGATTTGCTCCAGGAGAAGAAATACGTATTAAGCTTCAAGAAGAAAAACTCATAGCAATACCACAGACTTAGATACACTATATTATAGGGTGGCTGGAGAATGAAAGTAGCTATTCTTGGAGCAGGAGCTATGGGTTCTGCACTAGCAATACCATTAGTTGATAGGGGTCATGAAGTAAGACTTTGGTTCACTAAATTCGATATGCCTATATACGAGGAAGTATCTAAGGGTAAACCGCATCCTAGAATAAAAGTTATTCTACCTACCACTATCAAATTATATGAACCCGATGAACTAGGTGTTGCACTAAAAGACGTTGATGCAACTATAATAGCTGTTAGTTCTCGCGGTGTCCAACCTATTTCAGAACTAGTAAAAGAAACTATTGGTACACCCAAGTTTCCATTAATAGTTGTTTCTAAGGGTATTGAAGTACTATCTAATAAAGCTATGACTATGACTGAAATAGTTAGAGAATATAGTGGAAGCGATAAAGTAGTTTATGTCGGAGGCCCTTCTCTAGCAGCAGAATTAGCTAATAAGAGACCTACGTACGTTGTATATGCTTCAAAATACATTGATATAGCCGAGAATATTGCTAGAGAATTTTCTACAGACTACTATAGAATCGATGTAACCGATGACGTTATTGGAGTAGAAGTATCTGCTGCATTAAAGAATATATACGCTATAGCTTATGGAGCTATAGAAGGATATCTTGAAGCCAATAATATAGTCAACAATAATTTAAAGGCAGGCTATTTAGCTAAAGCATTAAACGAAATGGCTTTCATTGTATCCTCTTGTGGAGGTAGAAAAGAAACAGTGTTTGGATTAGGAGGTCTCGGAGACCTCTACGTAACCTCTCTTGGTGGAAGAAACAGTATGTTTGGCAGACTTCTTGGAAAAGGCTTATCTGTAAAAGAAGCTTTTGAAGAAATGCAGAGGAGAGGAGTAGGCGTTGTTGAAGGATACAAAAATGCTGAAACTATAGAAGTCTTCCTTAGACAAAAGAATGTGCCTAGAGACAAAACTCCTATATTTAATGCAGTATATAGTATTTTATACGAAGGCTCATCAATAGATACTCTATTCAAAGCAATAAAGTAGAAACCCTCGGTTCTATACAGAATTTAATATGTTGCCAAAAATTTTTTAATACACAATAAATAATCTATAGTGTTAGAGTACCTTATTTAAGAGTGTCTTGAAATGCCTGATAAGCCTAGGTTTAAAGGCATAATTCTTGATATAGATGGAGTACTTAAACGCGGAAGTACCCCTATTCCAGGAGCTCCAGAAACTGTTAAGAAGTTGCGTGAACTTGGTTTAAAAATAATATTCTTATCGAATTTATCCACTAAGTCTAGAGAACAATACGTTGATATACTGAGGAATAGAATAGGCGTAGATGTTTCTCCAGATGAACTAGTATTAGCTACTAGTGCTACAGCCGACTACGTTGCCAAACATAGTAAGACAAAGAAAGTCTATTTCGTAGGACATAAAGGGTTAAGAGACGAACTCGAGAAAGCTGGTTTAATCATAGTTGATAATCCTGAGGAAGCAGAGTTTCTAGTCGCGGGATCACCATTTGATGAAAAAGGTTTTGTTACTGAAGAAAATAAGTGGAAGTTTACTGGTGCTATAAGAGCTATACTATTGGCTAAGGCTCGTTTCGTAGCCGTTAACCCAGATAAACTATTTCCTGGGCCCGATGGAAAACCTATTCCGGGAACAGGTACTTTCCTTGGAGCTATAACTGCTGCTACAGGCGTTAAACCAGTAATTATTGGTAAACCTTCTGAAGAAATATACCGTATAGCTCTAGGTAAAATAGGTGTTTCTCCCAGCGAAGTCATTATGGTCGGCGATCAATTAGAGACGGATATTATTCCAGCTAAAAAACTTGGTTTAACAACAGTACTTGTTCTATCTGGTTTGACTAAGAGAGAGGATCTAGAGAAACTTGATCCCGAGAAAAAGAGTATGATCGACTATGTTTTCGAAGATGTATCTGGAGTACTAGAAATAGTGAGGTGACTACAATGACTGGAAAATTAGAGGAGTATATTAACGATTTAAAGGAGGCTATTGAGTTAATCCGTCAATACGATAAAGTGACTTTGGCACATCACAATGATGCAGATGGTTTATCTTCAGCTTCGATTGTTATAGAAGCTTTAAAGAGAGAAGGCATTGATGTAGTAAATGTTCCACTAGAGCGTGTTCACCCACTAATAGTTGAGCGTTTAATGGAAAAGTACCCTGGCCTTATAATATTTGTTGACTTAGGGGCAGGCGCTGCTCCCGAAATAGCTAAGATAAACCGTGGTAAAAACACTATAGTTATAATTGACCATCACCATACTCCCGGTTCTAGGGATCCTAAAGTCTTCAACTTATCTACTGAACTCTATGGAATTAGTGGTGAGAAAGAAATATCTGCTGCTGGTGCCGCATACCTCTTTGCTAAGACAATGGATTCTAGGAATAAGGATCTTGCATATATAGCTGTTATAGGAGCTATAGGAGATAGTCATCATAGATTTGGAAGACTAGAGAGTGTTAATAGAGATATATTGTTTGAAGCAGTTGAGCAAGAACAAGTAATTGTCGAAGAAAGAAATGGAAGAGAAAAGTACTATTTAGCAAAATTCGGGGATAAAATAGATCTAGATAGGTATGCTAAAAGTCTTACAGTATTAGGTGCTGTAGGATATCTAATGAATGGCCCTGATACTGGTATAGAAGCCATTTTAATGGGTCCTAGCGAGAAGTACTGGAGTAGTCTAGAGAAATTAGATGAGTTGAAGAGAGAAAGATTTGAGAAAATACTCAATATGTTGAAAGAACATGGATTAAATAAGACGAAGTATCTACAGTGGTTCCATGTCCACGACTCTTTTGCTCCAATGGGTGTTAAAGTAATTGGAGAATTCTGTATGGAGATAAGGGATATGGACTTTATAGATAAGAACAAATATCTAGCCGGCTACCAGGACATGCCTAAGGAAGTTCCTAGGTTAGGCAGATTTAACTGGAATATAGTAAAAGTATCCTTTAGACTGCCAACGCCTCTGGAAGAAAGGGTATTAGCTAAAGAAATGCCTGGATATAGTTACATAGTTCCTAGAGCAGCAAAGCATGTTAGAGGAGACATTGATGCATGCCACGACTATGCCTGTGCAACAACATTTGATAAAGGATTAGAAGAGAAATTTGCAGAATACTTCAACTACTATGTAGACGAGTACTTAAGGCAGACAACAACTTCTAAGCACTAATAGCCTACGATAAAATACCATTGTTTTTTAAATAAATAAAACTTATTCGGCCTTACTATTTTAGCTATTAGTTAATAGATACATAACTAGTGTTATATAGTATTTCTTTTATGATGTTATTAGGGAACACTAACATAATGTTTAAGTAACTACTGTATATATAGATATGTAGTAAATATACAGGTATATACTGTGGAGTCCATGAGATATGAAGGAACAATGGATGTTTTATCGGGGAAACGATATTGTAGGTGATATATATAGTGTAGTTAATTCTATGGGCTACAAAGTTGTTGCTCCAATAAAGTATTCTGGTAAATACCATATATTATCCTATGT
>WAML01000022.1 GCA_015522345.1 Desulfurococcales archaeon | reverse complement strand
TCCTAGGAATCCTCCTTTAGGTGTTACTTCTAGTCCATTCTCACCTATTTTCAGTATGCGTTTATTGTATTCTGTTCTTCTATGGAATCCTAATTGTCCTGGCTGTGGTACTGGGCTCACAGCACCAATACCTGGGCTCCTTGATCCTACTTTTCTGCTACCTTTCCTATGTTTATGCCATCTCGGCAATTCTTTTACTCCGAATCTTTTTATTACACCTTGGAATCCTTTACCTTTAGTTACTGCTATTACGTCTACGAATTGTCCTTCTTTGAACACCTCTTTTACACGTATGTTTTTACCTAGTATTTCTTTGGCATACTCGAATCTTGATTCTATGCTGTCACCTCCTCCTACCTTTATCTCTATTATATCTGGTTTTTTCTTACTTAATCCTCCAGTTAGCTTAGGTTGTGTAGCAGCTATTACTCTAATATCAGCTACTTCGTTAATATGGTCCTCAATGAACTTTATCTTCTTGTCTACATCCTCTATTTTTAATGTTGGGATAGCTCTGTGTATTTCTAAGTCTTCTGGTGGCTGAGTCCATGCTTCAGTGAGTGTTAGTAAGCCATAACCAGGTTTGTAGCGATAGGCTCTTACAGCAAGAATGAACATTGGTGGTGCTTCAAGGATAGTTACTGGAGCAAATATTTCTCTATTAGGTGTTGCATAAGGTCCTGAACTTGGTCTATCATCTATATAGTATACATGGGTCATACCAGCCTTGTAAGCTGCAAATGCAAGCAATATTGGCTTATCTGAATCTACTTCAGGCCAACTACGAATCCTAGGTACTATGCTACTTGCTCTTTTACGTGGCCTTAATCCTAGACTTCCTCTACGTGGTGCTCGCTTCTTCCGTGCACCCATTTAGTCACACCCATGCTACGCGGTATCAATGATAGATTAGCGGGGCTTATAAATGATGTTGTTTTACTAAGCAAACACACCCTATATCATTACATATGTTGCTTATAAGGAACCAGGACCCTTCTCTTTGCCCTAAGATAAGTTTATGTTTCCTTCCAATTCAAAACCTCATAACACTTATTAATTACTTTGCCTACTAATATCTAAGTTTTCCAAAAGTATAAGAATAAACATGAATGCCAAAATACTTATTACTATGACCTACCCTATTAGCTACATTTCAATTCAACGTCTATACTACTACAGTGTGCAATGTAATATGTGTTAACTTAGAGTTTTGGTTATAGAAAAAGCACACTGCTATGGTTATTCTTGGAACACCTTTGTATCCACACTCTATATAACTTATTGGGGACATACTGTAATTACACTAATTACATTATCGTGATTTCTTCTTTCTTTCCTTGTTGCTTTCCTTTCTTTTTTCTATATTCATAAATAACGATGTCCTTTGTCTACCACCCATGTGGCATCTACCTCAGCTATTAAAGCGATTATGTGTTGTATTCAAGTATCTTAGTACCTCACACATAGATATAAAAGATTTCATCACCGAAATACCGTGCCGTTTTTATCAGTGCTTGCACCCTTCATCATATGCATTCAGTATATTTTATTAATGACTTCTAGACTTAAGTGTTTTAGGTCTAATAGTCGTCTAATCTCTATTAATCTCTATCCAGGTGTATAACATATGGGTTTAAAGGAGGCATTTACTTGTAGAATATACCTTTCTAGTACTAGTCGTAATATTGTTAATAGTATAGTAGGCAAGATAATGAGTAAGTATAATGTTAATGTTAGGGTCAAAGAAAGCGTTAATGTTAGTGATTTTTACTTGATAGAGTTCACACTTGATAAACCAATTGATCAAAGAGATGTTGAAGAAATCCTTATCAACGAGGGATTAAGAAACTTTAACTTTAAGGTGGATGTACTGAAGGTTAAGGTCCCGTAGAATAAGTGTAAATTTTTAACGCATATCAGTTACGGCCACATTCTTCATCAAGTTACTCTGTTAAGCCCACCTTTCATCATTAATTCCGTTTATGAATAATGTAGCAAATAAGGATTTGTTTATTGCCTAGGGGGTGGAGCCCCTGGATATCATTGCACCCCATTTGCGGGGTTAGCTCAATCCAGGTATCATTACTGTAGATTTCTAGTTCTGGTTCTTAAGTGTTTACTCTCTATGTTAACGTGGGACGCGTCTATCTTAACCCATATAAGGTTCTCCTCATCATGGAGTTTTACTAATGCTTCACCGACACCTAAATTCTTGTATCTTTGCCTCTCTTTTAATGACATTGGTACATACTCAATAACTTTATCTATGTATTCATCAGAGTTATAACTAAATAATACAAAGTTATTTGTGTTCTCTAGTACTTGTGGAGGCATATCTGTTAATAGTTGTGTTGATGCTATAACACCTATTCCGAGGCTTCTACCCTCTCTATATATTTTAGATAACATGAATATACTTTCATTACTCATTCTCCACGCCTCGTCTATTACTATTATTTTATTTGTTCCCAATTTCATGCCTAAACTACTATACATGGTTATGGTGAATTCCTTAGCCAAGATTAATGATGCTAATAGTTGCTTTAGTTTCTCAGGATAACCTCTAAGAGATATCAATAATGCATTAGACGGTGTATAATTATTAATGTTTATACCACCACTGTTTGTGTTTGATTCTTTATCTAATTCTCTTAACGCGCCAACAACTCCTATTAAAC
>WAML01000021.1 GCA_015522345.1 Desulfurococcales archaeon | reverse complement strand
ATGTGTATAAGAGACAGGATCTAGCTATCTATTTACGCTTAATACCAGCTATGAATCTTAGAATATCAGTTTTTGTTACAATACCTATGAGTTTGCCTCTCTCATTCGTTACTAATAAACGGCCTACGTTGTATTTCTCCATTGTTTTAATTGCATCAAATAGGGTGTCGTCATGCCGTATTGTCACTGGTGGAGAAGTCATGTAATCTCTTACGAGGCCGTTAATTTTATCGTCTTTTACTGCTCTAAGGATATCAGTTTGTGTAATAATGCCTACAAGTTTCTCGTTCTCTATTACAGGTAAACCACGTATATTAAACGACTCCATCAAACTAGCCGCCTTTATTATAGTGTCTTGGGGCGTTACTGTAATCATATTTTGTGTTGCTACTTCTCCAACTCGTACTTGTGGTATACTAGCCATTCTTGTTATCCTAATACTGACTTGGTTGGATAGTTTATCAACGTAGATAACTTCTCCTTCGATCCTAATATTGAGAAAAGGTGTCGGTCCAAGACTTATTCTATCGCCTGGTTCAAGTGTTCTATTTATACTGCCCCAGATTTTGAGGATAGCTCGTCCTCCCTCAGGACTAAGAACGTCTAGTATTTCAACGCTTAGAACATGTAGCATTGTATCTCTATCATTCTTATATAATCTTATTGGTGCAACTACATCGACTTCACGTAGAATTTCGTATGCTTTTAGAGTAGGCATATATCCTCCTGTAGGGCCTGTCTTAGATTCAACTAGTCCCCAGCTTTTTAAACTTAGAATAACATTTCTGACTGTACCTTCATCCTTATTTATGGCCTCAGCTATCTCCTTACTCTTAATTAGTTTTTTCTTTTTCTCGTATAACCTTATGAGAGATTCTAGTATTTCACGCTGAGTTAGTGTTAGACGTGGCGAGGATAGCCCCCAAAAGTGGTACTTAAAACAAGCCTATAATTATGTTATCATTATGTAACATATAGTAGCAAGGTTACCTACTTTTTTCACTTTTCTTCTTAACATACAATATAGGGCCTTCTTTCTTCACAACTACTACTTCCTCTCCTGGTTTAATAGCCTCCTCATCTACGTTTAAAGAACGCCAATATTCTCCTTCTATCATGACAAATCCTTCTTTGCCTGGCTCCATAAAATCTCTTGCTACTCCATGTTTACCAACAACACTTGGGACATATACTGGTTTTTCTCTGACAACCTTGATGGCTTTATAGACTATTAAGCTGAATAGTGCAGCTAGGGGTAAGATTGTTGAAAGAACTATTCTTTGTGCAGCAACCATTGCTTCTTTGCTAATATACATAGGTTTTCCACCAAATAGCATAAATGAACCAAGTACTAGCAATATAATGCCAGATGCTCCAATTAGACCAAAACCTGGAGACAGTAATTCAGCCAAGAGCATAGCTATTCCAATTATGAGCATAGTTAACGACAACATGCTAGCACTAAATCCTATCCCAAAGAAGCCTATTATTAACAAGACTATACCAACAGCGATGAGAGAAGGCTCGCCGCTTGCAAGAGCAGCTAATATCACAAGCATGGCTATAGAGGTTATTATAGAGCTAACGATAGGATCTGATAAAAATTGAGCTATTTTAAGCCCTATTCTCATTTCATAATACTCTACAACGGGGTTAGCAAGAACTACAGTATATTCACTACCTTGTAATTTTATTGTTGAACCATTTATTCTAGCGATTAGGTCATTTATATTTGCAGCAGTAGTCTCTATAACATTATATTTAAGTGCTTCTACATCATCGAGTACGAGATTCTCGTAAACAAACTTCTTAGCGACTGTAAAGTTTCTATCGTGTTTTTTCATACAAGTCTCTATCTGTTTATATATTGGATTTAGTAGCTTTGTTTCATTTAAGGGTCTATACTCACCAGAGGGAGACATAGAAACAGGCTGTACAGCTCCAATAATCGTGCCTGGCTCCATTGCAGCGTAGTGAGTACATAATAGAATGATAGTACCAGCACTCATCGCCCATCGATCAACAACATATCCAACAATAGGTATTGGGGATTTATCTATCAAC
>WAML01000020.1 GCA_015522345.1 Desulfurococcales archaeon | reverse complement strand
ATCTAATACCAGACCCACAGTCCTGTGTGTGAGCATAACATTTTCTTCAACAATATCTAGTGTCTTCATTAGTTTACGAAATACTAGTGTATCGAGTAAGCCTTTAAGGGCTTCACCTAGTATGTAGTGATTATATTTTCTACCATTCCTTAGATCATTGGTGATGCTCGTTAATAGTTTATAATAGTTTTCATAAGCTCTATCAATATATGTTTTTGCACTACTAAAGTCTCCTTCCCCAATACTATTAAATCCATAGAATTTATTAGATCTAGCTAGGCTAAGTAGTGCTCTCTTAGACAACCCCCTTACTTCATAGTATTTAGCTGCTTCACCAAAGTCTTTAGCCGCTTCAACAAGACTGCCTTGTTCAACGTATACTCTAGCACGCGATTCATAGTATAGACTCAATGCAGCATTCTTTAAGTGTGGACTCAATAGTTTACTAGCTAGTTCAGCTGCTTCTTCAAGAATTTTGACGGCTTCAATAGGATTCTTATTTACGAGTAATTCACATTCTCCTCTACTTATCAATGCCTTACATTGAGTAGCAAGTGCTTTCCCTTGATACTTGCTACCAAGGCGACTATATATAGTAGCTGCTTCTTCAAATAACTGATATGCAAGGCATGACTTATTCCTTAAAACCTCTATTTCTCCCTGGTACTCACGCTTAAGAGCTTTAGCAATCTCTGATTCCCTTATTAATCCAGTGCTTTTATAGTACTCGATTAGTCTATCAAGTTCCGAGATAGCTTCTGTATACCTCTTCCTAGAAGCTAGGCTTCGTGCTCTACTCAAGATATATTTAGCGTTTGCTCTCTGTGCTTCTCTAGCTAACTCAGGATATTCTCTTGCTATACCTACTGCTCTATTATAAAATGTTTGTGCAACTTCAAAGCATAGATTGTGGTAAAAATAGTCTCCTAGAGTCTCGTATACTGAGAACTTATACCTGCTCTTCATGTTAGTTAATGATTTAAAGTCTACACCCATTTTACTCAATAAATCAAGGAGATTCAATACTAGACTACTATATGCTGCTGCATCTAATAGTTTACCTTCTTTTATACTCATTTCAGTACGTGTTCGAAGACTCGATACTAGATCTATAATTGCTTTCCTAGGATCTTTTTCACTAGTTATAAGACCAGCATACATTACACCATTAATTATATCATCAACGTATTCAACAGGTATATGCATAGTCTTGGCTATAAAGTGTACAACGTCTCCTATTCTTCTTATAAATGAGACAGAAGATACTTTGTTTAAGACAGTTATAGTAGCTTTTATCCTTGCATCGACATCGTTTGGTTTAAATCCATTATCAACATTTATTATATAACCCATAGAAGATAATAGCGTTAGTATTTTATAAACAAGTTTTTCATGCATACTATAGACTCTATGTACACCTCCAAAGAGAACAGCTTTACTTACACGCCTCGCTACTTCATTTCCATCTATTCCAGGACTCTTATAGACTACATTGAAAATAGGCGATGATACTTCAAAAAAAGCTTTTAATCCACGTGTTGTAACTGTATAGAGTATATCGTTTCCTCTTTTGAAAGACTTTAAAACTCCTTTATTAACGAGTTTTTCAACTAAGTGCGGATTTAGTTTCTCAAACAAATTCTTTATTACAAAATCTTTTAATCTACAAGCTCTCCCTTCATTAAATACTGTATCTACAGCATTCAGTAAAATATCGAGCTCTATATTATTTAGACTAAAATACATAAGCCAGTTTACACTCTTTCCTCCAACACTCAAAATTATTTACCTCAAATAAATTATTGAATGCAAATAACGACTTCATATGTAGAGGTACCCGGAATATACTATTGTAGCTATACAACTATTTTTATATTTTCCATACAAAAGTGTTTAGTGAGGGAGGTTCTTGGCATCTTTTACCAAGATGATCCATTATATAATTGAATATGGTCGCCACCTCATATTATTAGTAGACATTATTATAATAGCTGTTATGACTATTCTCATATTCTTCACATCTATAGTTATTGCACGCGACCTAAGAAGTCTATGGGATATTGAAAGAGCTAGTATAGCTGAACTACAGATAACTATAAACGATGTATTTCTATTAATAGTGTTTGCAGAAATTATAAGGAGCATTATAGTTGGTAGAAGAAGACCAGAAATGTATCTAGTCGGTATAGCTGAAGTAGGGTTTGTTATAGCAATAAGAGAAGTAATTGCATCAGTGGTACTTGGCGATAAACAGGACTTATTAATTGCATCAATATCTTCTCTAATACTAGCAATAGTACTACTACTTATGTACAGATACGTACTCCCACAGAGAGCCCCCACGACTAGAGGAAGAACATAGTTATCCTCTATATCGCCATAGACGCTTTCTAAAAACTAATACATAGTAGAATCTATGAATCCTAAATAACTTCTCAATTAAACAAAAATTACTATTGTTAAAATTAATTACATAGTTATTCATCTATTCTAGAAGACTATAAACTATGGTATGTTTTAAATAGAGAATGAACAAAGTAAGTTAGTGACTTCTTTGCAGTAATAATACAGTAACCTCAGGTTTTATTACATTTGTTTCAGTGTAGCATCTTTTATTTTCTCATATAGAGCCTCCATTTAGCGTCCATGTACCTAGATATTACTGTAACATAGTGTTCTACAATATAGTATCCAAGTTTCAGTGCGGCCGCCTCTAGAGTATACTCTTCTATTGCAGAAACTATGTCTATTGAAGAACTCCTTATTGAAACATAATATATTTCGCTGGGTCTCCACAAAGTTTAATACAATCCTTTATATTGAGTCTCCTGCAAGCTTCAGTAGGTACGACAATTTATTCTTTCCCACAAAATTTTACTTCACAAAATATTCTCCGAAAACATTCATGTTATTACTACCCTGTATAAAAAGATAAAACTCATAAACAAAGCGTCATACTTGTATTATTATTAACTATAGCTAAAATAATGCATCAAGAAATAATTGGTCATAGCATAATAACCCATTATATGTAAGAATAGTGAAGCGATTTTATTATATTTTGGAAAACTAGTCCATTCCATATATGATTGAAGAAGGCTCATATGCATTAACTATTTAGTTGATGCTTAGCTGATATATCGGGTGAGGAAGTTAATTGGGTGTGCTAGTGTATGGCGAAGGAGCCCGTCTATAAAGAGGTTGTTGATGAAGTCTATAGGATACTGTGGCCTAAGAAGCTAAAGTTATTTACAGCAGGTCCTGTGGCGTGTTTCCCAGAAGTACTTGAGACTATGAGTTTTCAAATGCTGAGCCATAGGAGTAAGGAATATCGTGAACTCCACAGAGATACCGTAGAGAGACTTGAGGATTTCCTAGAAGCTAGAAAAGGTATTGTAATGCTCTTTCCAAGTAGTGGTACAGGGATTATGGAGGCCAGTATAAGGAATGCTGTGACTCCCAGTGGTAAAGTACTGGTCACTATAATAGGTGCTTTCGGGAAGAGGTATAGAGAAGTAGTTGAATCAAATGGTAGAAAAGCTATAGTCCTAGAGAAAAAGCCTGGTGAACCAGTTCTACCAGAAGAACTAGATGAAGCTCTCAAGAAAAACCCTGACGTAGAAGCAGTAACTATAACATATAACGAGACAAGTACTGGAGTATTGAATCCATTGAAAGAATTAGCTAAAGTAGCCAAAGAACACGATAAAATGGTTTTCGTAGACGCTGTATCAGCTATGGGTGCAGCAGATATAAAATTTGATGAATGGAGTCTCGACATAGTCTTTGCTAGTAGTCAAAAAGCCTTTGGAGTACCTCCTGGTCTTGCAATAGGAGCATTTAGCGAAGAAGTATTTGAGAAGGCTAAGAAAATACCCAATAGAGGCTGGTACTTCGATCTACTACTCTATAGGAAATACCAAGAACAACAATGGAGTACTCCATCAACACCACCAATACCTCAAATAGCTGCTTTAAACGCTGTCCTCAGGATCATAGAGCGTATGGGAGGAAAATACAAATGGCTGAAAATGTATCAAGAGAGAGCCGAAAAGATAAGGAAAGGAGTAATTGATTTAGGGCTAGAGCTCTTTGCTAAACCAGGATATTACAGTCCAACAATAACTGTAGTAAAAACACCACCTGGGATCAAAGGCGTTGAAGTATATGAAGAAATGAGGAAACGTGGATTCGAAATAGCCAAAGGATATGGTCCTGTAAAAGAGTATACCTTTAGAATAGGTCATATGGGCTACATAACAGATGAAGATATAAAAGAACTATTTGATAACCTTAGAGAAGTTATTAATGAATTAATGAAGAAGAAATAAATAATTTTTACAATAAACTCCTTTTTCCTCA
>WAML01000019.1 GCA_015522345.1 Desulfurococcales archaeon | reverse complement strand
TCTTTGTACTGCCCAACTATTTATTATAGGTTCTTCAACTTCTTTATTAAATACTATATAGTCATATATGGGGTCTCTTATGACATCCCAAGAGAGGTTATCTAGGTACCTAGGAATTGTTGACAATATACTCCCCGGTGAACAAGATACATTTCCTGTTAGTTAATTAGATCATTACTACTTAATTAGTATTACTACTAGTTAACGACACTTTAAAACAGGATATTCTTTAAGTACTATTAATATATCGTATCCTAGTATGATACTATTTGGATTTAAGAGTATTCGCGAGGATTAAGGCTTGAATAATAGAATGGAGTATTTAAAGAATTTGTTGAAGAAGTTACTGGGTATAAGAAATAGGAGTATCAATAGAAAAGAAGGGGTTTTTAGAGCAATAGTATTTACTATAGGCTATATACTCTCGCCTCTTACATGGTGGAATGATGTCTTTGTCAATATACCAGTAGCATATGTGATATCGACAATAATATCCTTTCTTTTAGGAGAAGAATATTTTAAAATAATGTTCCCCTTTGCATACTTTCTTACAAATATACTTGGTCTATACCTAATGCATATAGGGGTAACTGGTGTAAGAAGAGGAACAAGTATGAAAAACCTATTATATCATCTAGCTATAGCTCTAGGCTATACTATATTAATTTATATACTAGCCTTATACGGCATAATAAGTCCTTTCTTATGACTTCTAAGCATATTTTATTGTTAATGTACTCTCGTTAATATAAATACACTTTATTAAACTTCTATATTGTAGTTGGAGTAGGATACTATATCTTCAGAGAAGTATCTCTATAACAAGATGTTGTGGGTCTCAATCTTGGATATTGATCGATTAATAGATTATGGTTTACCAGAAAATGTACTGAAGATTATGGCAAGTAGAGGTATTAGAAAACTTAATCCCATACAAGAAGAAGCTGTGAAAAAAGGTTTGTTTTCGTACAAGAATATATTAGTATCTGCTCCTACTGCTAGTGGTAAAACGCTTATTGGCGAACTAGCTTTAATCTATAGGATACTTCAAGGCTATATAGGCTTGTATTTGGTTCCTCTAAGAGCTCTTGCTAACGAGAAATACAATGAGTTCCGTACATGGGAGTCTTTAGGACTAAAGATAGGAATTAGTACTGGAGACTATGAGTCACCAGGAGAATATCTAGGCAAGTACGACCTAATTGTAGCAACTTATGAGAGATTCGATAGTATATTGAGGCTTAAGCCTAAGTGGTTAAATAGAGTTGGTGTAGTTGTTATTGATGAATTCCATATGATAGGCGATAGTGAGCGCGGACCTATACTAGAAATGATTATTGCTCGTTTAATGAGGTTAAATATACAAGTAATAGGTTTATCTGCAACTATAGGTAATCCTGGAGACCTAGCTAATTGGATTAATGGAGAACTAGTATATAGTTCATGGAGGCCCGTAAAACTTGTTGAAGGAGTGTATGATAGAGTTGGTAAGAGAATAGTATTTAGTGATGGTAGGGTTGAGAAGATATATCATAGACTATCAAATCCTATTCTCAGTGTAGCGTTACAAAGTATAACTAATGGATATCAAACACTAGTTTTTATTCATAATAGGAGAAAAACCGAAGAACTAGCCTTTGAAATACTTGATCACCTTAATCTTTTAGCCCACATGACTGATAGAGGTAGAGTTAGTGAGTACATATCTAAACTAGTTAATGAGGGACCCAGTAAGACTGAGGCAGAGCGATTATCAAAACTACTTACATACGGAGTTGCCTATCATCATGCAGGATTAAGTAGTATTGCACGTAGAGTTGTAGAACAAGCCTTCCGTGATAGAGTAATAAAGATCTTATTTGCAACACCAACTCTTGCTGCTGGCGTAAATCTGCCTGCTAGAAGAGTAATTGTATCAGTAAAGAGATATAGTCCAAAATATAGAAAGATGATCGCTATACCTGTGTTCGAGTATAAACAAATGGCTGGTAGAGCAGGACGCCCTCAATATGATGAGTATGGTGAATCTATTATAGTAGATACTTCTTCTGTAAAAGATACATTTAAAAAATATATTTATGGAGCTATAGAACCCGTTGAAAGCAAGTTAAGTAGTGAAAGAGCTTTAAGAATACATACACTCTCACTAATTACGACTGGTGAAGCAAGAACACTTGATGAACTAATTAATATATACAAGAACACTCTATTCTACTACCAGTATAGGTCATTTAAGTACCTGAGAAATTTGTTAAAAAGTGTACTAGAAGAACTCATGTCTTGGGATATGATAAGGTATAGTGAGAATAACTATTCTGCTACAGTTCTTGGCAGAATAACCTCTATTACATACATAGATCCTCTCTCAACATATATAATGGTCAAGAATATCAAGGAAGATAGACAAATTAACACGCTCTACTTACTACACATAGTTGCTCTAACGCCAGATTATAGAAGAAGTAGGCCATACATACCCGCTAGAATAGTTGATGAATACGAAGAACTTGCATGGGATGATGCTAGTGAAAAACTTGTTCCAGAGCCTCCTAGTGATGAAATAGAGTATGCTTTTTGGCTACAAGCATATGTACAAGCTAGAATGTTATATGATTGGATTAATGAATTAAGTGAAGACGATATAATGGTTAAGTATGGCATAGGCCCTGGAGACTTGTATTCTGCTAGAGAAACTGCTGCATGGATTTCATCTAGTTTATCAAAAATAGCTTATGTGAAGAATTTAAGGAGCATTTCATTAGCATACGAAAAGCTATCTAAGAGACTAGAATATGGTGTTAAAGAAGATGCTTTAGAGCTTGTAGAACTAGAGGGTATAGGTAGAGTTCGTGCTAGAACTCTTATAAAAGCTGGTATTAGATCGCTAAAGGATATAGTAAATACACCGATTAATAAACTAGCTTCTCTACCAGGTATTGGATTGAAATTAGCTAAATCTATTAAGGAACAAGCTAGAAATATAATTGCTAGAAAATTAGGGACTTAAGGTGTGTTTTTGGATAAAACTAATGATCACTTTATAAATGGATTGTATAATCTAAGAGGATATACTATTTTATCTATAGTTATAACTATTCTCCTCATATCAGCGTCCTTGAATCCATTACACTGGAGTGTACCATATATTATTATAGCTGTAGCTATAATTTCATTCTATATGTATGGCTATTTCTTAGTTAATGCTATAAACTATATATCTATGCTAAGAAGAGAAATCAGGTCTTTGAAAATACTTGTCTTCATGGCTTTAGTCGGGTTGGTATTGGTTATAGCTAGTGTCATAACATATAGTATAGGCTCTAGAGCATTAGGATATGTATTACTAGTTATGGGGCTGGGTCTAGTACTCGTGGGAACTAGTAGTGAATTATTCCTCTTATTCAAAATAGCTTCTCAAACTCTCAATGCACTATATTCATTATCTGCAATTACTTCATTTATTAGTGTAATCCCTGTTATCATTAGCCTTCCTATAGGCTTAATTATAAGGTTAATTGCTTTAATAATACTCTATATAGCGATTTATCAAACTATATCTTATGGTACTTCTTTAGAATAAAGATATTTTGATCCATGATAAACGATAAAAGTCTTCTTCTATATAACCTTGTTATAGGGATAGATAATGGTAAAGATACTAGTACTCCCCGATAAGAAGAGCATCGAAATTGATATCAAGGGTAAAGAAAAATTAATAGATTTACTAAAGAAACTAGAGATCGATCCAGATACTGTTATTGTAATTGTCAATGATAGTCTAGTTGAAGACCTAGAAACTTACATAAATAAAGACGATAATCTAAAAATAATATATCAGGGAGTGGGGGGATAGAATGGAGGGCGAACCTATAAAAGTTACTGCAGTATTTCTTGCTAGAGCCGGGGAAGTTGTTGGTAAACATATAGTTGAATTACAGCTGCCGAAGGATGCGCGTTTAAAGGACTTAATTAAAGCTATTGGAGAAAAAGTAAGTAGGAGATTCGCTGATGGAGTTTTATCAGGGAAACTTATATTCTTAACAATAGTTGATGGGAATCCAGTATACGACCTTAATACAAAACTTAAAAACGGATCTAGAGTAGTATTTACGACGCCGGAAATGGGTGGATAAGATAATTTTGTAGTACTTGGACTCAAGTACTCTCCTCTTTATTATATAATCTACTGCATACAGGGCATTTTGGGTTTCTTTTAACCTGTATATGCTCTATTGTGAGACTACGTCCATCGTATATTACTAGCTTATTGAGTATAGGTGTTGCAGCACCAGTTATAATTTTTATAGCTTCATTTACTTCAAGCGATCCTATAACTCCTACAGTAGAGGGAACTATTGGAATAACTTCTTTTACTCTAAGGGGTTTAGGCATTATGCATTGTAAACAAGGTGTTTTACCTGGTATTACAACCATTACTTGGCCATAGAAACCTCTTACACCACCGTGTATAAGGGGTTTGCCTAGTTCTACACAAGCTTTATTGAGGATTAAACGTGTTTCCCAATTATCTAGAGCGTCAATGACTATATCAACTGGTTTAACTAGTCGATGAACATTTTCTTCAGTAATCCTTTCTCTTACACCAACTACATCAACTTCAGGATTTAACTGCTTTAGTTTTTTAGCGGCTACATCTACCTTGTACTTACCTAAGTCTGCTGTAGTGTATAGTATTTGTCTATTAAGATTACTTAGTTCAACTACTCCATCGTCTACGAGAATCAGCTTTCCTATACCCATTGCAACTAAGTAATAGGAAACTATAGAACCTAGTCCACCAGCTCCAGCTACTAATACGCTTGTATTCTTTAGTTTTTTCTGTCCTTCTACTCCAAAAACTCTTATTTGCCTATCATATCTTTCTAGACTATTTTGTTTATTATGCAATTTTTTCACCTAATTCAGCTTCTGCTTCATGTTTTCTAACAAGCTCTTTCTTTACTGCAACAGCATGTTCTTTATCTCCTCGTGGTCCTTTAATTCTATAGACTAAGTTAACTAGTGTTTCTTCAGGTCCATAGCATATTAGCGTATCGCCTACCTTTATTATAGTATCCCCTCTTGGAGCACCAATGTATATTTCTTTACCATTGGCCCTGCGGTATATTCCAAGCACAAGTACTCCTTCGTCGGCAAGCCTTAGTTCTCTCAATTTTTTACCCGAGAGCCAGCTTCCTTCACGTACTTTGAATTGCATAACAGTATATCCTCGGCTTAAACCAAGTAGTTCTTCGTAGTCATAAAGCCTTATATTAGTGAATTTCTCTAAAGCTCTTTCAATTAACCAGCTAAGTCCTCTATCAATTAATTTAGAACGAGCAAAAACAAATAACGCTATTAAACCAACTAGTAACCAAAGACCACGTATAGCCATTTCCTGGGGAGTCTGGCCTACAAAAGTCAGTACCAGGGTAGCCATAGCTGATGTAAGGCCCGCGCTTCCTAATAGCATTAGTATTCTTATAATTCTTCTTCTAACGGGGTGGGATACGACATACTCTGACTCCGATGTAGTAAAGCCTACTCCTGAAAATGCTGATTGGGCTTGAAAAGCAGCTATATCTCTAGATAAACCCGTCATTTTCAAAGCTACTGTACCGATACGCACAACTATTATCGAAAACAAAATTACTAGTAGGAAAGATATTAGTGCAATCAATCTCTAATACCCCTAAATATCTTCTTAGGTGCACCTACTCTATTCTGGTTTACTGTAAGTAAACAATATTTATTCTAATATACAAATTTCTATAGTGTAGCGAAATCATTTATTGAATAATTAGTTTAGTGTAAAGGATGCTAATATGTCGATAGAATTAGTAGTGATCTCTAGAGATAAAGAGCGGCCAATACGAGTAAAGTATTTTACACTATTGATCAATGTAGCATTTATTTCAATAACTGTCTTCTTATACATCTATGTAAGATCTTTGTATCTATTAATCGGAGTAGTATCACTAATTATTATAATTGATCTAGCTACAATAGTTCTACTCAGAAGACACATAAGGACACTAACTATTATATCCAAAGTTCTTGAATTAATTAATGTAAGAGATAATACAATAGC
>WAML01000018.1 GCA_015522345.1 Desulfurococcales archaeon | reverse complement strand
ATATAGAACCTATCTAAGGGATCAATGGGTAATCTAATAATATAGTAGTTGAAGTATTTATGTGTTTATTGCAAAAAAGTTATAGTGTATTTTTAAGTCCTTCCTCATATCCTTTGTACAAAGCTTTCTTATTTAATTCTAATGCTTTGCCCTTGAATACTTTCTCTAAAGCCTTTTCTACAGCATTAACATCTATTATCTTCTTTAACTCGGGTTCTACAGCTAAAGCATAGCCTAGTATTACAGTATTAGCTGTAACAATGAGTCCTGTTTCCTTTAGAGCTATAGAGTTAGCATCTACAACGTATAGTTTAGCATTTTTCCTTATATTCTCAATTATATCCTTTATTGAAGGAGTTTTAGATAGAGGAGGAGGCCAGAGGAATTCATTCATTATAATAGTTGAGTTTTTGTTAGCGTATTCTATATATCTAGCTGTTTCCAAAGCCTCTAAGCCTATTATTAAATGAGCTGCTCCTTTAGGTATTAATGGAGACTCTCCTTCGCCTAACCTAATATGAACTACTAAACTACCTCCACGTTGGCTTAAACCGTGGGTTTCAGCTATTGTTACGTTTACACCACTTAGTATAGCAGCATTCCCAATTATTGTACCTAGTGTTAAGAGTCCTTGGCCGCCAACTCCTGCTAATAAAATATTGTATCTACCCATAAGCATACACCTCTACATCCAAGCTTCTATCCAGTTAGGACTACCTGGTTTAACTACTTCTATTGCATTGAATGGACAAACTTGTGCACATAATCCACATCCAACACAGAGTTCTGGCAATATCTTTGGCTTCTTAGAATCCTCTGGAACAATAATAGCTGGGCACGCTAAGAGATTTACACAGACCATACAAGCTGTACACTTATCTTCGATAATACCGTATACTGGTAATTTTATGCCTTTTCTACGAGCATCTCTAACAGTTTCTAGAGCACACTTCATCCTAGATACTATAGCTACATGTCTTCCCTCCATGTACGATTTATACGCTTTAGCTACTTTCTCAATACTCTCTCTAACATTCATTGGATTAATGACGTACGTTTCATAACCCATAGCCTCCAGAAGTTTTTCTATAGGAACTCGCTTAGCTGGCTCACCCGTAGCCGTTAACCCTGTACCTGGGTGAGGCTGATGACCTGTCATTGCAGTATAGTAGTTGTCTAAAACTAAGACTATGGCCCTACCTTTGTTGTAAACTATATTGATTGAAGGAGGCAGGCCTGCGTGATAGAATGTTGAATCACCTATAACAGCTATTACTGGTTCATCAACAACTTTACTTAGTCCATGGGCTACCCCTATGCTTCCACCCATTTCAAAGCTTGTTTCCTGGGTCCTGAATGGAGGCTGGTAACCTAGTGTATAACATCCTATATCTCCGGTAAATATCGGGTTTCTTAAGCCGGCTTTATTAGCAGCTACCTTAACTATATAGAAGGTATTTCTATGGGGACATCCTGGACACATTACTGGTGGTCTAGCTGGTATAGGTGGTTTTAGATCTAGTTTTGGAAGAGGCTTCCAAGGAACCTCTACAGGGTTATCTCCTAGGAACGCCTTTATAGCTCTATATACTTTGTCCAAATCTAGTTCATAGTTTATTGGAACATATTCTTTACCATAAACTCTTACATCAAGTCCATGTTCATAAACTATTTTCTTAACTTGGTACTCAACTACAGGATCAAGTTCTTCTACAACTAACGCTTTACCAGCATTTTCAAGGACGTCTACTATAGGTTTGTATGGCAGAGGCACAGGCAGAGATACTCTAACTATAGTGAATTCGTTTTTAGAACCCATTAATTCTAGGGCTTCCATTACATGAGCATATGCTATTCCTGAAGCTATTATAACTCTTCTATGTCCTGGGTTATGTATTTCTATAAAGGGCTCTTTCCCTTCTTCTTCAGAAATTCTATTCCATTTACTAATCATTTCTTGCTTAAGCTTTCTACCATGAGCTGGTATTAGTACGTATCTCTTTATATTTCTATCAAAGAATCCCTTAGTCTTAGGTTTCGGTATATCTCTTTCATAGAATACAGGTTGTCTTGTATGGCTTATACGAGTAGTTGATCTAAATATCACTGGGTGCTTATACTTTTCACTTAATTCAAAAGCTGCTTTTACCAACTTATATGCACTTGATGGACTCCAGGGCTCGACCACAGGTATATGTGCTAGGAAACCATACCATCTATTGTCTTGTTCGTTTTGGCTACTATGCTGCCCCGGATCATCTGCTGAAACTACTACGAATCCAGCGTTAGTGCCAGCATAACCACTACTCATGAGTATATCAGCTGCAACGTTTACACCAACATGCTTCATAGCTGTGAGAGCTTTTACGCCAGATAAAGCTGCTGCATAAGCTGCTTCGAAAGCTACTTTTTCATTAGTGCTCCATTCAACGTATAAACCAACATCTTTAGCTACTGAAGCCAGCGTTTCAATAATTTCAGTACTAGGAGTACCAGGATAAGCTGAAGCAAATCCTATTCCTGCTTCTAAAGCCCCACGTGCAATAGCTTCATTACCTAACAATAATACTTTTGATCCCTTTGGCTCTAGAATATATGATGGCTTAGCCATTCAACCACCCTCAGTATAGCTAGGTCTTAATACTTATGAACTACATGTCTCATACATTGTTCGGACGTTCACAAGTACAATTACATAATGTACTTATTGAGTTATTCACTAATAAATCTATTACTACAAAAAATACACAATTCAATATCATAGAGGGAAATTTATGGGAGTATTATAAGTATCTATAAATATCGAGTGGGATGAAAATATGTATAAAATATATAGTTTAACTTATTAATGTGGTACAATCCCCTTATATGGGAAGGGTTTATATATGTAACTCTGGATAGTATAACACAGGGTATGATAGGCAAAAATAGAGTATGAGGTGATCAATATAATGCCTCGATTTAAGAAAGTATATGAGGATCAAGATGTAGTGGTTACGATAGCTCCTAGAGATGAGGAATTAGGCAACGTTATAGTGGATACTATTAGGGAAAAGGGAAGGCCTATGACATGGGAAGAACTCCGTGAAGAATTCAGTGGTATAGCTGGAGAAGATAGACTAAGAAAGGCATTAAATAAATTAGTAGATACTGGTATACTAGTAGAATTTCCTGATGGAAGCTATGGATTACCCGGAATGGAGCTACCGCCTGAGAGAAGAGGTATTAGAAAACGAAGAAGGAGGAGAACACGAGTATATACAGACGTAGTGATACCAAGGCCATACTACATTCCACCAAAACACTAATTGGCTAGTTTTTAATAAGAACCCTCATAGAAATATACTATTCTATAGAAACAAATCTATAGAGACAAAATAATTTTACAATAATACAGAAGTTATTACGGAGCTACTCTATAACCTTAATAAACAATAAATAGTCCAGAACTATACCTAAAACCATATACT
>WAML01000017.1 GCA_015522345.1 Desulfurococcales archaeon | reverse complement strand
TTCTTAATAAGAACTATTATTTTATCATCATTGTTTTACTTAGAATACCTGGTTTGTGCTAAGTATATTCCAGCAATCATTATTGTTAAGCCTATGGTATTTAGTATGAATCCTATTATTAAGCCTGAGGTATCTATGTTTCTAATGTTTGTTATGGTATAGTATTCTGTTCTAGTACTGACTTTTAGCATGGGATAATTTATTTCTCGGAGTATACTGCACATAGCTGGAATGAATATCCTTAACTCCTCTATATTAGCGGCTTTATCTGCTTCAAGCACCATCTTAAAGAATTCATAGTCTAAGTTTAACTCTTGTTCTACTTGAACACTATAGGGTACAACTAGTTTCTTTATAACATACTCTTGCTCAATAACTCCTGTACCAGATTTAGACTTAGCTGTAAAATCTATTATTGAATCATAGGCTCCATTTCTGCACCTCTGAAGAGATATTTTTATAGATTAAATGGCTCATTGTTCATCGAATATGCTTATACGAATACTATTATATCGCGAGAAATTACACTGTATGTAACTACCGAGTTTCTTGTTTATGGAGTTAATATCTATACAATTTATGTCTACAGAGGTATTGGGAGATACTTGGACATCGTTTATTTTGCAAAATCTCAAGCGTTCATAGCGTGTCTCGGTATAGTTCCCCGGCCCATAGTATTTAAAGTCATAGTATGGAATAGATATGTGTTCTACGGTATAGTCTATTCTCACACCCTGCAACATTACTAGAGATCCAGAGATTATTAAGAGAACTCCTATGATCAGCAGTACTTTATCTATTGAAATCATTTATTTAACCTTCAACAACTATGATTTGTGGACTACTTTAGACTCTATAGAGTATTTTACTTACCTAAAACATCTAATAATATTATTACATGTAGTTATAGTAATCTATAGTTTATAAAGCGTAGACTCTTATATTATATCTTCTTGAGGGATTAACTTAATTGCAAGAGGAACTACTAATACTGATAGATCTAACGCTAGTGCTATTGTTTGCTAAAGGACTTGAGGAGTTAATGGCTCATTTAAAACAGCCTCCTATACTAGGTGATCTACTTGCAGGTATTTTGATAGGCCCTACAATTCTCGGCTTAATAAGAGTTACTCATAACGTTGCTGTTATAGGCTGGCTTGGAGTAGTTATATTGATTTTTTTAGCTGGTTTAGAAACAGAGATCGAGGAACTTAAGCGTTATGGTAGAGAAGCTATTATCGTTGCTCTTGGAGGAGTTGTAGCTACATTTTCTTTTGCTCTAGCCGTATCTTATTTCCTAGGCCATCCATGGCTAACTAGCTTATTTATAGCAGTAATTCTTGCTCCTACTAGTGTTAGTGTTACAGTAGCTACATTAATGGATCTTGGTCTGTTGAGGAGTAGGCTTGGAGAAGTTATTGTTGGAGCAGCTGTAGCCGATGACGTCTACGCTATGGTTTTATTCGCTATAGTGTCTTCCATTATAAGTTATGGATCTATTCATTTAGAGACACTATCACATATAGTTCTTGGGCTAACCATTATATTGTCTGCATTCATACTAATATCTAGGAAATCAAATATTATTGTAGAGAAACTAGTTAGACATAGTCATTTAACTGGTTCTCTACATATTTATATCCTGATAATAGGATTAGTATTAGCTACTTTATCTTCGTATTTTGGTTTAAGTCCATTAGTTGGTGCATACTTTGCTGGACTAGCCCTAGGAGGTATTGCTAGATCTAGGCATTTAAGGGAATTTTATGGATTCTTAGTTAGTCTAATAAGCCCCTTCTTCTTTGTATACGCAGGAATACTCCTTGACCCATGGAGTATAATCTCCAGTCTAGAACTAAGCTCTGTATTTACTGTAGTCGTACTCATTGTAGCAGCTGGTATATTGGGTAAAGTACTTGGCTGCGGCATTGCAGCTAAACTAGTTGGATTAGATACTCGTTCTTCAATGGCTATAGGAGTGGGTATGATGCCTCGTGCAGGCGTCGACCTTGTTATAGCTGTAGTTGGACTAACTACTGGAGTACTAACAATGGATCTATACTTTAGTGCTCTAGTACTAATATATGCCACAAGCCTATCTACTCCAATACTATTAAAGGTTATACTTGGACACAAATAATTACTTTTTAAACAACTATGTAAAAAATCTTTAGAGCAGCCTATTTTATTAACTTGACTATTTTAAGCCCAATACGAATAATCAGCAATATATACTTATTCCTAGATATTGTATTCTGGTGAAATTATTAGAGATATGGTGAAGGATCATGGACTTAGCTCTTTTACCAAAAATACCTACGCTAGAAGACCTTGATATAAGGATGAAGAAAGTATTCTTGAGAATAGATATTAATGTTCCACTGGACCCTGATACTAAGGAAATTATTGATGATAGAAGAATTAGAGTTCATGCAGAGACCGTAAAGA
>WAML01000016.1 GCA_015522345.1 Desulfurococcales archaeon | reverse complement strand
TACTAGTACTAGGATTAGTATTACTATTTCTAGTGTTTGTAGTGTTCCTAGAGTGCCACTTAATTCTTCTACTTTGCTGCTAACTACTTCCTCTACATCGCTTCTAGATAGCGCTGGCCTCTGTTCTAGTGTGGATACTTTGCTCTTTATCTCGTCAACGCTCTGTCCTAGAGCCTGTAGTGCTGAAGCTAGATTGCCGATGCTGGTACCTAGGTCTTCGAATCCTTTAGATATCGTGTCACCTAGTGCTTGTATACTCTGTGAGACACTCTGGAAAGACTCTGCTACACTAGCACCTAGTGCTTCTTGTACACCCTTAATCTGCTCTTGTAACTGGCTCTGTATCGAGGATATCTGGTCTTGTAGCTGTTGCTGTAGATTGCTTATAGCTTCTTGTGTCTGCTGCTGTATTTGCTCACCTAGTTTCCTGAAGGAACCGCCAGTCTGTATAATCACTGATCTAGCGTCAGGCATTGCTACAGCATCTGAGAAAGCTATTACTGTTAACTCGTAGGAGCTGAATTCTCTTAACCCTGAAGTAAAGTCAGCGTCTAGTGTTATAGTGAAGGACGTTGGAGCCGTCTGTTCAGCATTGCCTACCTTAATAACCTTGCCAGTAACTAAGTCTCTAATTACATACTTTACGAATAGTGGTGGTATACCAGTTACTTCTACGACTATAGTTGCTGGGTCTCCAGGAGATATTACTGGAGTACCTACCTGTAGTATCTTAGTGGGCCTTGGTTCTCCGAAGTACCAGTCGCCTGGCTTGAATGGATAGGTTTCGTCACGGAAAGCTGTTAACTCAGCTCTCTGCTGGTCTATGTTGAAGTATGTTAGCATGAGTGGGCCTTGGCTTATCCATGCTAAGTTGTACGTGTTTATCCAGTTGAGTACTGCATTAACTCTTGCATTCCATTCATCGAGTGTTAGATAGGCCTGGCCATCTACTGTTACATACTTAACTACTTCATTGAATATTGTTGTATTGTCTACGAAGGTCTCTAGAACTCTCTTTACATCGGCTACATGTTCAGGCACTATAAGGCTTAGCTGTGGTATACCTTCTGCTCTAGATCTTGTGGAGCTTAGTGCATAGCTCTTCTCAGTAAATGCTAGATAGAACATTACCTCGTGCATCTCGAGTGGCTGGTTCACTGTTAGTGATGCATATGAAGCTATGTATTCTGGTGCAAAGTGCCAGTAGTCTACGTAGACGTATAGCTTGTTGTTCTCGAAATCAAACTTTAGTCCCTTAATGGTATCGAACCATGGCTGGTTGGGAGCAGCTATTGCTCCTTCAATACTTGATTTCTCTGGGTCATAGGTTATTTCCCACCAGAATGCCCAAGTAGCTAGTACGTCAGCCCAAGTAATGGTTATTCCGTGGTGCCACTTAGTTCCTATTAAGTTGCTTAAGTCGAATTCAACAACGCTCTTAGCCTTCACTCCATCTCCTACAGGTACCCACTGATCATTCTTAGCATCCCATACTACTGCATCACTAGGTACATCAAGTTCTCCTTCAGGTCCAGCAGTGTTTACTACGAAGGGTGTACGGAAGGCTATTGGCATACCGCTGAATGGGTGTACCCATACGAATGGGTCGTAGGTTCCTCTTTCAATGTCTACGCTGTATACGTCTGTAAATCCTCCATAAATGTTCCATACGCTTCTAGGCGTCCATACCCATAGGTGTCCAACCTTTAGCTCTGCTGGATTGTCTTCACGATACATTTCACGTAGGTTCCATATACCACGTAGTCCTGCACCAAGGTCTAGGGTTACTCCCTTTACCTTTACATTAGTTACGTGGACGTCTAATCTAGTGGCAATCCATATTCTAACGCTCTCCTCTATAATTAGCTTAGTTGCTTCTCTGTATAACTCGTCCCTCTCCTCCTTACTCTTGAACCTACCTAAGTAGATCCTCTTTCCAAGTTCGTCTAGGGTCTTGTTCTTGTAGTTCCAGTAAGTTGGCTCGCCCCATCCAGGTAGCCAGCCAAACCATGGACAACCGAATTGGTTGATTGTACCGGAGTCGTACTTGTCTATACCTCCCTTACCCCAGCCTTCTGTATAAATGTGCCACTCAAAGTCTATTGGATCAGTGAAGTACACCTTTAGTATAGCGTCCCAGAATGTTAGGTATAGCCTCTCAACACTTAATCCAAGTCTATCTAACTCGTTGGCTACTAGATCTCCTATATCACGTCTCTCGTCCTCAACTCTTATAATGAACTTTAGAGTTATTGGCTTGCCTTGGTAGTACCATTTACCAGCTATTTTCTCAGCACCTACCTTCGTCAATACATTAGTTATTATCTGGTCTGCTAGTGCTGGTGCATATACGAACTTATACTCTGCTACGATATCGGCAATCACAGCATAGTCTGGGTCATACTGGCTTAGGAATGTATACATGGGTACTCCGTATCCCTTAATGATCTCTGTAGCAATGTATTCTCTATCAACTAGATAGTTTATAGCAAACCTCACTTCTCTAAATGCTAGTGGGTTAATACCGTAATCTGGGTGTGCACCAAATTCCGCATAAGTCCATCCAGCTGCTTCATTTACTTCAAAGTATGTTATAGCTTCTACAGGTACACCCTCCATATTAGCAATCTCTTCCTTAGAATATACGCCAGTATAGTTCTTCACATATACTGGAGCAGGGTTTAGACCTAAGTCTATTAAACCAGCTGGTGCAAGCCATAGCCTTACATTGGGATTGGCCTTCAACTGCTCTGCTTGAGCAGGTCTTAGACCAAATATGTATACATCAATGTCTCCTGCCTGGAACGCACTAGGTACTTGCTCCAAAGGCACTCTAGTAAATATTATCTTATCTGACCTAGGACCCCTAGTCGCCTGTGCTATAGCAACTGGAGCTCCAATACTAGCTAACATAGGTAATATAATGAGTAGGGCAAAGACTATAGATAATAATCTACGGTCCATAACACATCCCACTATAATCTCCTTTAACTATTAACCCTCTATTCCCCGGCTCTATTTAAACCTTTTCTGTTGTATAACTTAAGTTAGCTAATGAACGTCTCATGAGAAGTCTGTGAGAGTAAGAGTAATGGTATAATAGGTTGTTACTATATAAGAGCATCCACCATTATGGGGTTTAAACATGTTTCTACACAGGCTCTAAACATTCTAAGAAGTACCTTGATTCTAAACAACAACTTTGTACCAGCTAGTCATAGGTGTAAGATTTAAAAATACGTTTATGTATAATCTATGATGGTTCGGGGGTCGGTGGACGGTCGAAGCTCTTAACCCGTAGGTCCCGGGTTCAAATCCCGGCGGGCCCGCTTCCTACAACTTCTATATGTGAAAAGTAAATACAGATAGTAGTAAATACCATAGTAAGTATCATATGGAAAACAGCCATGTTAACTAAAATATCTGGACCTCTATATGCTGTTGCAGATACGAGAAGCATATTTATTGATGGTTTGAACACTCTTGTAATTGCTGATATACACCTTGGTTTTGAAGAAGACTTAGCTAGACAGGGTATATTCCTTCCTAGAAGACAATTCTACCACGTTATTAAAGCTATTAATAAAATTCTAGACCTACTTGAAGATTCTATAGAAACTATTATAGTAGACGGCGACCTAAAACATTGTTTTGATCGGCTACTTAGGCAAGAGAAAAAAGAAGTAAGTCAATTTATAGAATATCTGCTTGATAAGAAAATAGATCTAGTGATAATAAGAGGTAATCACGACAACTACCTACCCATAGTCTTAAAAAACTACAATGTAAAATTTTATGAAGACTATAGAGTATCTATAGGAGACCAGAAAATACTTGTAACCCATGGACATAAAGATGTAGACATAGAGAATATAGACTATGTTATAATAGGACATGAGCATCCGAGTATAGCTATAACTGATAAACTGGGTATTTTAACGAAAGTACATGTCTACCTAAAAATACCAACTGTTATAAACAATCAGATCATAGTGTTGCCGGCATTCGGTATATATCAAGCAGGAAATAGAATCACTTTGGACAAAAATAATTATCTTTCACCTATAGTTAGGAAATATGGAGTAATAGAAGAAGCCATACCCTATGCTATAATAGAAAATGAGCCCGCAATAGAGTTGCCTAAACTAGTAGAATTACTCAGTACTTAAACTATAGTAGATAGACGTTGTTCTCTGCAAAAACTTCTTTATAAACCCTTGTTTATAACCCTATATTGTAGGGTGTAATATAATGGGCGAACTAGAAATAAAGCCATCGACCCGTATAGAGAATATAGTTGCTACAGTAATTCTCGAGCAGCAACTTGATTTAAATGCTATAGAACGTAATGTACCCAATGTAACGTATCAGCCTGACCAATTCCCTGGACTAATATTAAGACTTGAAAAACCAAAGACTACTGCACTCATATTCAAGTCTGGTAAAATGGTTGTTACAGGAGCTAAGAGTACAAATCAGTTAATTCAAGCAGTAAAGAGAATAATACAATTACTGAGGAAGCACGGAATAATGATTACTGGTAGGCCAAAGATACAAGTGCAGAACATAGTTGCTTCTGGAGACATACATGCGCAAGTCAATTTAGAAAGAGCAGCATACCTACTAGAAGACAGCATGTACGAGCCAGAACAGTTCCCAGGACTAATTCATAGAATGAGAGATCCTAGAGTAGTCCTCCTAATATTTAGTAGCGGTAAAATGGTTATTACTGGAGCTAAAGAAGAGGGCGAAGTAGAAGACGCAGTTATAAGAATTGCTAAGAGACTCAAGGAACTAGGTTGCCTCAAGCCAAGGATATAATTTTAGAGTAAATACTTTTGAAAAACTATAACAAATATTTTTAACTAACCTCATTGTCTTTATTTTCTAAGGATACATGTAAAGAAATACATAAATTGACTTAATATGGTATAAAATGAGTTTATTAATCCTGTAGCTAGAGTATTTAAATGGTATGATGAAGTGGGCAGCCATAGACCTGGGAAAAGGGATGATAGACCTAATCTCACGCTGAAAGCAGTTGAAGGAACAATAGTTGTTCTAGACCTAGATAAATTCGAGGAATATATGTTAGAACATGGAATGAACAGTTATAAACCAAATATTATAACAGGGACTTTAACAAATTTAGTTGAAGGTTTTGTTAGGAAATGGAGAGGAGTAGTAGTATATGGGCTCGATTGGAGGCGTGGAACTGAAGAAGCTATTATTGAAATACCTTTTACGGAACCAAATGAAATAGTTAAAGACTTACAGAAGATAAAGGAGGAAATAAATAAACTTGGAGTAGGAATAACTATTGTAGCATTAAAAGACATAGTTGTTTGTAGAAAAGCACGAGATAGAAGAGAAGCATATAGAGGAACTCCTGCGCGAGCAAGAGCGTTACGTATACTACGGAAAATAAAGGCTAGAGGAGGGAATAAACTGGTCGTAATCGATTGAATACCTATTATTCTGGAGGAACATATACTTTGTATATTATTCTACCAAATACAGAGAGTACGAGAAATATTGTTCCTACTACAAGGAAGGCTAAAGATGGTATAGATAATAACATGTAGGGCCTTTCTTCAAATAAAGCATTTAAGTCAAGCCTCACACTACAATTAATT
The DNA here is from genome assembly GCA_015522345.1 of Desulfurococcales archaeon. Taxonomy (GTDB): domain Archaea; phylum Thermoproteota; class Thermoprotei_A; order Sulfolobales; family Desulfurococcaceae; genus WAML01. The sequence goes on along the minus strand of WAML01000016.1, from coordinate 1,050 downwards.
GGATCTATTATTAGTAGTGTATGCATGTTCTTAACAATTGCTTTCTCTACATAGTTAGGTTCTACTATTATGTGTTGAACACGAGTAATGTTTTTCTCTAGACTAATTACCTGGATCAGGGTAACATTTAGAGATCTACTGCAATTTATTGGCTTCATAGATATTTCTGCACTAACTAGTTTTTTATCAGGAGAATAACCGTATAAAGCGAATAACGGGCTGAACAACCCGTCTTTGCTTAAATCTATTTCTCTACTTCTATAGTCAGACACGTATTCTACATGCATTGCTATGAGTGATGTAGTTATAGCTAATAATAGGAAAATGAAGCCTATTAGTGCATACAGTTGTACTTCACTTAGTTTCATAACCATTTTAAACCCTATACGTTTTCCTCTTACCAATTTCTATGACTTAGTCTTATTAAGTATTATTTGCCTACAATTATTTTAGCAAACAGTTTTTTACCTCTCAAACTAATGATCGATTAACCGGGTATCACTCCATGCCTAAGAAAAAACACTTTGAAAGAATTCTACGTAGAAAATACAGGAGATTGTATAAACTGTTTATATCATTAGCTATACTAACCATAATCATATGGGCTAGTGGTGTAGAAGTCTATGTTGGTATATACACGGGTCTCTCTATTAAAGTAAACCCAAGTTATTATACACTAAGGGTAATTATGCATAATATAACCTTTAGTGACAGAGTACCTGTAAAACTAAATCCTAGTTCTCCTATAGAGTTTCGACTAGTTATAGACTCTTACAATTATACTATAGCTACTCTGAAGTACTTTCCTTCAAAAACTTATATAGTATATAAAGAAGAACATTTTACACTAAATATAACCGAGGATATTCCAATAAGTAAGCTTAGACTTTGGGATAATTATACAAAAATATCAACTCCTCCGCTCTACGTTTATCCAATGAAGAGACCTAGCACGTATATTCTTCAATATTACTCGTACTTATATCCAGAACTCTATATTGAAGTAACTGTGTTAAAGAATGAACCTCTTATAACCGTTAATAATAGTGG
>WAML01000015.1 GCA_015522345.1 Desulfurococcales archaeon | reverse complement strand
TATTTAACTGTACCAGAAACGTATTCATTATATACGGTCTTTACATTAATTAACAATATGATCCAGGTAATAAAACGCTGTTTTCCACTCTGAGCCTTGAAAATACGGGCAGGTATCTCCAATGATATATTAGCTAAAACTGTAGTACAAGAGCCATTAACAGCAACACATTCATACTTAGCCAATGAAGTAGTATTGCCTAATCCAAGACTCTCTATTATATCTAACATTTTTGCCTCTATACCATGTATATAGTCTAGATAGTTACTATATCTCAAAGTTTCATTTAATTCTATATAGCCAAGATAGTTCAACCTATATAGTTCAACTGAGCAATTCTTTTCACAGTATATCTCTATTGGTAGATACTTTATTAAAACATCATCGTTGACCATAGTATAGCTAGAAGATAACACATATACATCGGCTTCATCAAACTTGTAGAAGAGTCTTTCTTCACCAATTATTTCAACTCGTGGAAAACCTCCAAAAAACACTATCTCTATCGATATAGTATAAACAATATTATTTACTCCATAAGCTGTAAAAACTACGGTATAGCTACTTAAGTTAGCTTGAACATTATAGTATGTAACATAAATTGCTTCTTGACCAGTTTCAATACTTATAATATCCCTTCTAATAAAGAGTGGTGTAGTTGATGCATTACCTATACTAGGATATATAGTAATGTAAAGTCTCTCAATATTCTGTACTAGCAACGGTATTTTTACATAATCACCTCTATACACTACGTATTCTCCTTCACCAAGATCGAGTATATAAAATGAAGAATTAAGTCTACTATGGACAATCATAACTGGCTCTAATAATACAGTTACTCTACCAACTACATCCCTAATACGTATTGACAACATATAACTTCCTTCCCTAAAGTAGAAAGGACTTAGTTTAAACACATATGTTGTAGGAGGACGTATATTCTTAGATAAAGATCTAGCTACAATTGTACCATCAAAAGATCTTATAGTAAGATCAATAGATAACGGTGATTCATCGAATAAATCTAATCCAACAACAATATATCCTTCTTGACTATAGCTTATTCTAGTATCTACGTATGGTTGAAACTCATCCTTTACAACAGCTATACTCTTCGACACACTGTGTTCATTATACACAGCTTTTACTTGTATCTCACTTATAGAGAACTTATTACCTCTAAAAATGTCTCCTAGCTCATCCAAAGAGATAAATACATCATAGTAGCCACCATATCCTAAATCATATTCTTTGATAACTCTACCATCACTATCTATTAGAGATAAAGTAGTACTCACTTTATCTTTAGGATGATATACTACATAAAATCTCAAATGAATTTTATTAGACTTAATATAAAGGGTTTTCTCTAAAGGTTCAATAACAAATATGTATGCACTACTTGTAACAAGAGAATGGTAAGCTACTTCAATTGATTTTTTAACATAAATTCCTTCTTTATTAATAAGCTCTAAAGTAATCAAGTATACACCATTATATCTAAAGGAGTACCTTGGATCTATATCGTATTTTATAAGATATACCCCTGCTTCATTACCCTTTATAACAGTGGATGTTATATAGTATTCACTAACTATGCTTCTAGAATAAGGATTAACTACTTGTAACCTAGCATATAATATATCGCTGCTGCTCTTGACTTCCGCATATAAATTAACGCGTTTACTACCATAGATTATTGTATGGTTATTTGGCGACTTAATATAGACCTCAAGAAATCTATTCAATAGGTATTGTCTATTCAAAGATACATTAACTACTTCAAGACTACGCCCTCTTCCCTCAAAATATGGTATTACTAAAGAACCACCGTGTACGACAATATCATCGATAAATAATCGTCTTTCTAAATACATTCTAGAATTCTCGTCAAAGTAAGCTAGTGGGATGTATCCTTCCTTCGAAGAACTATAGAGAAGGACACGTATACCACGATTGTTTACTGGAATAAATAATATCTTATCTGGAGTACTGTCGTTATCTAAATCATTCACAGGTAATATATAGGTATTATTACAGTACCACCGTTTTTTGTAGAACCAGTAGTTCTTATATACAAAGTACTCTATTTCAGAATATTTGACTGCATAGTATTTACAGAAATTAAAGTAGTGTTTAAGGGATATAGTATCGTAGCTGACTAACTCCATCTTATCTACATCGATATAATATGTTGTAAAAGACTGCATTGAACTAATTTTCTCTAAATCTTCAAATACATTACTATATGCTATAGTAATTGCTAATAGATTTTCTCCAACAATATTATACGATATAAAGTCACTAGGTAATACAGGCAAGTAGATTCTAGACAATTCATACTCCTTGAGCTCCAGCAAAATTCTAGCAATAACAATGCTCCGATCACTTCTATCATATAGTAAAATGAGTAAGTATTCATTATAATTGAAGAAACTAAGTAATTCACAATTCTTAAAGGACAGAGTTAAATTAGAGTCGTTGTAGTAGTTGCTTACTATTACTTCCAACGAGCTTTCCTTAAATATTATATTAACGAGACTATCAATCATCTGCGAAGTATAGTATCCATTATTAAATCCATCAACAATATTATAGTACATTAGATCAGTATATAAGGAAGTGTTTAAGTTGGTATAGAAGGTAATAGTATAGTTAACTAAATCAATAGATGCCAATGCATAGGAAACTTTATCTCTAAACGCATTATATTTCTTTAACAATACTTCTAATGTCTCATTACTTTCTCTGTAAATAAGTCCTCTAACTTCAATAAAGTATTCTCCTTTAGAAACCTCTTTAGATATAATAAATCCATGTTTTTTACTTAGTAATCCAGCTATATCTATTAATGAAATAGATTCTGATGTAGCTATTACTAAGAAGTTTTTAACTAAAGCAACATACCGCTTAAATCTACCATAGTTAATGGGTATAGGTATTCCTTTAAGAAACAGTTCTTTATCTAAAGACTCACCTATGAAATGAATTGAGACTACAGTACGATATATAGTCTCTCCGTATCTATATTCTTCATCTATGCTTACTCCAGTAAAAAATACAGTGTCTCTTACAGAGAATACGTATATATCCATAAAGGTTCTCTGATTTAAAAGTAATTTATAAGAAGAC
>WAML01000014.1 GCA_015522345.1 Desulfurococcales archaeon | reverse complement strand
TTTTTATATTATACTATTACTATTAATTTTTGTAGGTACTCTTGCCGTAGGTATTGAAAATGATAATATGTCTTGGTTTTTTATACACTTAGTTTCTGTAATTATAGTAGTATTATTTACAGTGGAACTATATTATATGAATGAGTACAAGCAGTTTAGAGATAAATCATATATGGATTACTCTAAAAATATAGGTTATAAACACTGGTTACTAGATAACCCAAAAGGAAAGTAATATGGGTGAATTTGAAAAAGGAATGCTGATAGGTCTTACAATATCAACAGTTATATGGATTTTTACTATAATCGTAGTAGAAAATAAATGCAAAGCAAAAGCTATTGAATTAGGTTGTGCTAAATATAACGAGAAAACATCAGACTTTGAGTGGATAAAGGGTAAGTAATGAAAGTAATTATAAAATGGACACAAGGTTCTTCTTGGGTTTGTGACTACTGTGGAGGCACTACTATAGCTTCTTCCACCTATACTGACTATTGTGCAGACTGTGGCGAAGTATTTCAAACATACTAAAGGGTAAGTAATGGTAAAAATTAAATTTAGAGCTTTTAACAAAAGTGAAAATGATATGATAGATTTTGATAGAAACGAATTCAGATTTATGCCTATTACTAACCTAAAAGATGAAAAGTTCTTAAAAGAATTTCCTATTATGCAATATACAGGACTTAAAGATTCTAAAGACACAGAAATCTATGAAGAAGATATTATCACAGACGGTAAATACACATTTATAGTAAAGTGGCAAAGTGGTGGGTTTATTCTCAGTCCAATAAAGTACTCTAAAAATGAGCCTTATATTGGAAGACAAGTGGTAGAAATACAGACTTCGACATACATTAACGAGTCATGTAAAATCATAGGCAACATATATGAAAATGAAGACTTACTAAAGGACTAAAAATGACAAATGAACAACTAATAATATACCTATATGGTATTTACCCTAATGGCAGCTTAACACTGCTATATCTATTTTTTATTATTATGCATAGTATATTGATGGGAATATTATTTCTTAGTGACAGAGCCGAAAGTAGTTACCAATGCTACACTCCTGAAGATTACTACTGGAATAAACTTAGCAATAAACAGAAAGTACTGCCTATAGTTGTACTAGCTATACTGTTATTTCTATCTAACTTAGTTCCAAGTCGAAATACATTCTTAGCTATAGTAGCTACACCCACAGTAATGGAGAAGATAAAAGAATCTATGAATGATGGTAAACTAAAGAAAGTAGATGAATTATTAGACTTAGCTTTAGATAAAGCAACGAAAGAACTGAAGGATTAAAAATGACATTGGAACATAGATTACAAAAACAGTTAGACGAAATGAAAGCTAAAGTTGCTGATATGGAGGCAGAGCTTAATAAACCTAAGAAGTTTGAATTAGAGTACGAAGAAGGCGAGGCTTACCTTGTTGGTTATACTTCCGTAGAGAGTGGATGTGTAGGTAACTCATTAGACTATTTGGAAAATGGCAGATACAGACAAACTAAAGAAGGTGCTGAATTATCGTTAGCTAGGCAGAAAAAAGCAGCGAGGCTAGAAGCACTTGTTGAACAATGTGGTAGTATTAAAGAGTTTAGTGATGGTTATGATAACAATTACTACATCTATAATCGTGAAAATGAATGGCACTACTCTAGTACATCTTGCTTACCGTCTAGAGAGTATTTATATGAATCGAGAAATAGCATATAAAGTATGTGAGATACTAAATGCAGGAGAATATAAGTTATGATTAGTAAAGAATTACTTAGTATAGTATTTGGACATGAAATTACTAACGTACTAATTATTAGCAATAGCTATATAAGTATAAGTAAAGTGGCAAAGAAACAGACATTAACAACTACATCTTTTAATATCTATGAATTAGCTCACAGATGTAAAGAATGGGCATTTAATTCAGGTTTTAGTATTACTGTGTATAAAACTTTAGGCTATACAACATATACAGCAGAGATACATTGTGATGAGGGCACAATAGTAATACTTGATAGTTTATCTACAGAACCAGAAGCAGTACTCAAAGCTTGTGAATGGGTTTTAGGCACACTAGAAAACAAATCAGACAAGGAAGAATTATGAGTACAACTGGATTAACAAGTACAATTATAATATATTTATTAGGTGTCCTAATATCATATGTAATATTTTACATAACTAATAGAGTTGAGAATGGTAAATATACTTTAAAAGATGCATTACCATCCTGCTTATTTAGCTGGGTGTTTGTAATATTTATTATCATAGCAACACCACTATTGTATATTACTCGTATACTAAGTGAAAGTAGTATTATTGAAAAATTAGACAAATGGTTTCAAGGAAAAACAAATGAAAGTAGAAATGACTAAAGAAGTGTATGAAAGTTTAGGTGGTTCTTGTAACGAGAACTTAAAAGTAACAGAGAATACTACTTATGTAGGTTTTTGGGTTAAAGACTCACATAACGTTTATTGTCAAATTACTCGTGATGATAGTAGTAGTAAAGTTATACACTACATCAACAGCCACGGTGTGTTTGGTACTATGGACTATTGGTATATGGAAGAAAATGGTATAGTCCCACTTAAAGACAAACCTAAAAACACAGAAAACTTTGAATATCCTATATTTAAAAAAGCTAAGAACTTAAGAGAGGTAGTTAGATTTGAAAGTATGCATAAAGGTACTACTGTAATAGCTGGTTTAAATCATGATATAAGCATAACGCTTAACTGTTGGACAAAACATACAAACCAAGAAAAATGGGAAGATGTTCCATACGATAGAAAAAGAGACTTATTTCATGGGCAATTAGTGCATGTCTGGAACAATAATCATACTCATTACATAGCTATGACATTCTATGATGCTATTAATAAATGTACTTTTAAGCTTGATGGCAGGCTTGACGGTCCAACATATAGCAACTATGAAGCAGTCAAACCAGAACATATACCTGAATGGGCTATAAAAGCTTATAATTCACTAGAAGGCATTTAGTATGTGGTATGTTGTTTTTACCATAATTAGTTTTCTTGCAGCCCTATTTATACATATGGGTATAGGCACATTTAGACGTAGTAAAGTAGACAAAGATGGTGTATTACATATAAAGCCTTCTAACTACCTTTACAACTATATATATAATTATAAGTGGGCTGATACAACTAAATGTGACGATTGTAATACAATAGGTATGTATGAGGATTGTCATCCAATTAATCCTTGTAGTGAATGTGGTGGTAATGTTAGGGAACACACACCTATGAAGTTTAACTACAAAATAGGACTATGGGAAAGGAGAGTAAACAATGACTAAAACACAAATAGAAAAGCATGGTGAAGTAATAAAATGGTTCATTGACAATCAGAACAAAGGTGTATGGTATATAATGCAAGGTAGAGAATACTGGCAAATTTCCTTAGAACCTAACTTTTATGAAGACTATACTTATGTTCAAAACGACGAGTATGCTGAATTCCGTAAAGCTTTAGCTGATGGCAAGACTATACAATACTATGTAGATAGTTTTGTAGGATGGCAAGACACTAAGACTTTTGATAATACTTTTGATTTACCTAATAGCTACCGCATTAAGCCAGATAGTCCTAACCTTAAAAAAGGTGATTGGTTTACTGTAAATTCATTAGCACATGTCGCATCAGGAGTATATCAGGTAGACGAAGAAATCGAAATAAGACAGGACTATCTATTAATTAAAAAAGGTAATCATATTTTAGAATGGAACGAAATTACTAAATGGGAACCTCAAGAAAATGAACTATGTCTATTTTGGGACAATGGGCAAGAAGAGTACTTTATCGGCAAGTATGGAGCTAGAATTATGGTATATGCATCTGTAGAGCTAGCTAGAGTTAGAAAATATGTAGAAAGTGATTGGGACAATATAGCACCGTTAGAATTTATAGAAGTATTAAAGAAGTAGTAATAAAAACTGGAGCATTTAATACTAAAATTATGGTATTTTAGAAAGACCTAGAAGTGATTGATATATTATTTGGAATATTAGTAAATTGAAGGAAAAGATAATGGTAAAATTAAATAGACTAAAACATTGGGTAAAGTGGAAATTAATCAAGTACGATAGTGAAGTATCAATTATATTAATAGTTATAAGTACACT
>WAML01000013.1 GCA_015522345.1 Desulfurococcales archaeon | reverse complement strand
TTACTCAACCTATATAATCTGTGTTATATATTAACTTGTTCTTTCACCTATTTATCTGTAGCTGTTTGTTTTTCTAACCAATTGGCTAGAACTTCTATATACTTAAATATGTCATCTGGGTAAATGAGTACATAAGTTCCTTCGCCAATTTCTTCTCTAATTATCTTGTATGCTCTAGTTACAGCTCCAGCACTTAATCCAATCAATATTCCTTCTTTACGAGCTATCCATATAACTTCCTTAATTGCTTCTTCTCTTGAAACCTCTACGACATAGTCTGGTTTCTCCCATTCAACCCACTTAGGTTTTGTTTCAAGCCTCTTTATACCGGGTATGCTATCTCCTTTAGTGGGAGTAACTCCCACTATTAGTGTTTTGCCGCCATATTTTTCTCTAAAATACCTTGCTATACCAGCTATATGGCCTGAAGTACCTATACCAGCTACAATCGCCTTTGGAGGAGACTTCTTTACTGAAGATAATTGTTTATCTAATTCTCTAGCAGTGTATTCATAGTGTACTTTAAAGTTGAAGTCGTTCATGAACTGATTTAAATTGAGGGCATTGTTTTTCTCAGCTTCTCTTCTAACATACTCTATCATATCAGGTGATATAGTGTTGTAGTTTGTTCTTATAACTTCTGCGCCAAGTATTCTCAAGATATTCTCTGTTAACTTAGGTGTATTAACAGGTATGTATGCTCTAAACGCTATCCCTAGAGCATTTGATATACAAGCCATAGCTATACCTGTATTACCTGATGTAGCTTCATAGAGGCTACCGCATTCTATACATTCTTTTAATGCATTAATTATCATATACCATACAGGCCTATCTTTAATGCTGTGGCTAAATGGATTAAAATACTCTAGTTTAGCCCAAGCCTCATACCCATTACTTGACAAAGACTTTAATTTTACTAAAGGAGTAGGCCATATATTAGGCAATAACTCTAGTACACTGTTATACACATTCAGTTTCTCCATACCCAATCCCTTATTATAACACATGTTATATATTTATACTATTGATATAACATACATATGAAACTATTAAATATGACTGTAGGACAACCTAATATAGTTAAATACTATAACTCGGTTATACCAGAGAATAGAGAAAAGAACAGCAATGACCAGCCAATAAATAGTAGATGGGATACTCCATGAACGTCTATAGAGATAGTGGAGAAGAAGTAGGCGTTATAGAATTGCAGGTTAAAGGAATAGGGTGCGCAAGCTGTATAGCACCCATAAAGATACATTTACTGAAAACACATGGAGTCAAGGGAGTCCATATAATAGGCTATAAAGTAATAGTATTACATGACAAATCTATTGATCCAAAGAAAATAATTGATGAAAGTGGAATAAAAGACTATTATAGAATAGAGTCATATAAACACTATATTATAGCGAGAAAATCGATCTATGATATAATAGGGAAGTCCACACGAAGACCCTTGGGCAAGTACAGAATTTAGCCAATTATTATTTATTGGAGTAGCCAAGTGTTTTACTGTTAGCAAATTCATTGCTTCACTATATGGAGTATATATAGGTTGTTTTCCTCCACAATATCGTATTTTAAGTTATTTTTCCTCGCTAGTACTTTAATTGTCTCAATAGGCACTATTTTATTATCAGTTATTACTCTAACTACTCCTCCTTTCTTTAACTCCTTTAATGCTTTAGTTAGTTTAACTAATGGATGTTCTGCGCAACTCCTTGGTTTTTCTCTAAGATCTATTGTTATTATCTCCTCCATACACTATACACCATGTATTCCTAGATCTTGAATTTCTTGTACAAGTACTCGATCATTTTCTCTTCTTCTAGAACTTGTAGTTCTTCTCTAGTTTCTTTCTCTGGAAGCCATTTCGGCTTCTTACCTATCTTTTTATAGTACATCCTTATAGCTCTCTTTAAAGCTCCTACAGCTAGTATGCTACAATGGTATTTTATAGCTGGTAAACCACCTAGTTCATCAGATATATCCTTCCATGTAATCTTCCATGCATCCTCTAGTTTCTTCCCAATAATCATTTCAGTTAATATGCTTGCAGCAGCAATATTAGCTGCACATCCATAGCTTTCAAAACTCGCTTTCTCTATAACTTCTCTATCCTTATCTATCTTCAAGTACAATGTAATCATGTCTCCACAAGCAGGGCTTCCAGCAGTAGCTTTTATATCTGCGTCTTCCATTTTCCCAGCATTCTTTGGATTCCTAAACAATTCTAGTACTTTAGGACTGTATGGTAAAGGAATTCGTGTACTCAATCAACATCCCTGTATAACATAAGTTATAATTGGCTTAATATCTATACCGCTTCCTTAGAAATCTTCTTTAAAGCATCTACAAAAGCATCTATTTCATCAAGAGTATTGTATAAGTAGAAGCTAGCTCTAACACTTCCACGGTCAAACCCTAGTCTCTCATGTAGAGGCTGTGCGCAGTGAAATCCACTTCTCACAGCAATACCTTCTTCGTCTAGTAGAATTGCTGTTGAATGTGGATCCATGTTCTTTATAGTAAAAGATACAATACCTCCTCTATTCTCTGTATCAAGAGAACCCACTATCCTAACTACATCTAAGAGTTCTTCTTCACTAAGCCTCTTGAATAAATACTCTACTAGTTGTTTTTCGTGGTTTCTTATGTTTTGTAGTCCTATTTTTTGTAGGTATTTTATTGCTGCTTCTAA
>WAML01000012.1 GCA_015522345.1 Desulfurococcales archaeon | reverse complement strand
GAATATACTTGAACTCCCAAATAAGGAATCTAAAAATATAAATGAAGTTTATTATGCTAGTAAATGGGAAAAACCATCAATGGCTATATTACTTACTATATTAATTGATTTAGTAAAAGAAGATAAAGGAGTATTTCAATGGAGATGAGGAAAATTTTGGAGGTAAAACTACTGGGAAATCCAAATTAACTATTACCCTAAAGAAATCAAGAACCCCCATCAATAGTGTTAGTCTTTAGTTGTAAGCAAGTATTTTTCACGATCATATTAAAGTTTAATCGATCTATAGTTAATTATTTCTATTTGTTAAGCCTCTATACTACTTTTATTTATCTCTAATTAGATCAGTAGCAGGGAGGTTACCTCATTAATGTCGGCGAGTGCGTAACTTCATCATCTATTTCTATTCTGAAGTAAAAGAGGATTATTAAAGAATTATTTTTCGTTAATCTATAGGAGTGAGTCGAGTAGTAGCATTGTGATAAATCCTGTTATGAAGCTTAGAGTAGCCAATTCATTTCCTTCACTAGTCATGGTCTCTGGTATCATTTCATGTACAACTACATATATCATTGCTCCAGCCGCTAGAGCTAGGAATATTGGTAGTACAATATAGGATATAGCTACTAGTATAAATGGTATGAATGCTGCAAGAAATTCTGATAAACCACTTAATGCTGCTACAATGAATGCTCTATATCTTTTCTTCACATTAATTAGTGCAATAGGTAGTGCAACAGCTAATCCTTCAGGTATATCCTGTACTCCTATGGCTATGGCCATCATTAATCCAGTGTCTACATTGTATAATGTTGCTGCTCCAACAGCCATTCCTTCAGGAATATTATGTATTATCATGGCCAATGCTATAAGCCATATACGATGTATTTTCTTAGAATATAATGGTCCTTCGTAACCTCTAACTATATGCATATGAGGTATAGAGATATCGAGTACACGAATCAATAATATACCTAGTATGAAGCCAGCTATTGCAGTAAATACATTACTGAGTTCTATAGAAGGTATTAGTAGACTAGTGAATGATGCTACAAGCATTATACCAGAGGAAAAACCTAGTCCTAAAGCTCTTAGTCTATCCTCATGCTCTATTCTACTAATGAATAGTATTGGTACTCCACCTAATGTCGTAAGTATAGCTGGTATAGAGCCTATTATTGCTAAGTCCTTTAATACCCCAGTATACTCCATTCCACAGTCAACTGCTATACTTATTAAATTTCAAGTATTCAGTATATACAATACTATGAACTCATGTATCTTACAGTGGCTCCCTTATTTCTAGGCTTAGCTATAAATCCTTTAACAACATTTATGTCTTTCTCACTGGCTATCTTCAAAACTTTACTAAGTACTTTCTTAGCTTTAGTATAGTCTCCTAAAACTCCATATACTGTAGGACCCCAGCTGCTCTGTCCAACGCCTTTAACATCATTTTCTAAGAGTATTTTTACTAGTTCCTCAGATTCTTTACAACAAAATACGCTATACTGGTATTTAGAGAAGAATTTGCCAGTTGTATACTGAATACTCGTCAATGCTTTACTAAACAATTCTATATCACCATCTACAATGCTTGGTATAAACTCCATTAATAGAATGCGGTATAGCTCTTTCTGAAGAGCTACTGGAGCTTCCAGTGGTTTATTAAATATACTTTCTTCTTCTCTTTCACGATATCCATGGGATCCTCTAGGAATAAGTACTACGAAACTCCATTTCTTAGGTAGTTTGAATCTAAGAATTGGTTTAGGTAAATCTTTAACTGATCTAGGTTTTGGAATAATATTTCCTATTATCTTTCTACCACTATCAATTATTAAACCTCCATACTTGAATACATTAATGCCTATACCTGACACATGCCCTCTTCCTAGCAGTAAAGCTAATTCATCTAAACTATAACTTAGTTTCTTAACTCGAGTAATTCCATACGCTATAGCTAGTGAAGTTTGAGTTGTAGAACCAAGTCCTACGTGTCTTGGTATAGCATTTAAAACCTCTATTTGTAGTCCATTTAATACATTAGGCCCAAGAGCTTCCATTATTTTCTCAATAACATCGTCTAGAGGTATAGCAGTATAGTTGATTATCTTATAATCATTTCCGCCAAGATCTTTGACAACAATAGTAGTACAGGGTTTATCGATTCCAACCCCTACTCCACCATAAACTCTGCTACCAGATTTGTCGTAGAAATTATAGAATCCTAGATGAAGTCTTGCACAGGCAGTTACTTTAACATGCTTCATGAGTAGATCCCTTTTTCGCTAATTCGGCTCTAGAGTTTATACTATTATTTTTAATGGTTTTTTAATAGAAAATAATGGTTTTTCTTGCACATAGTTTTTCTCTATTCTTAATGCTTCTTCTGCTTTTCCTAGTTCTCTACCTAAGTACATTGCGTGCGATAGCTCAGTTACAAGTCCTTTGTCAAGTATGTAGTTTAGTATTGATTGTGCACTACGGCTTTTAATTAAGATCTTTCCTTTTACACCGATATATAGTGTTTCAATAAGTTTTTCTCTATAATTGACCCTTATCTTGAATATACCTGTTCTATCAATTCTATATTCAACATCGTACTTATCTAAGAATATGTTTTTAGCATTCTCTGTTTCAAAAGGTATTTCTTCTCGTCTCTTATCCTTTAGTATCAATAGATCTATCCCTAGGTCTTTAGGAGGTGATTTCCTAATAGACGCTAATGTAATCATTTGTGAAGCTATAGCTGTTTCTCTTGTAGATCCTTGTGTTTTAACACTTTTTTCTACAAGAAGGAGTAACGATACTCCTGCTTCTAGAGCAAGGAGAGCTAGTATAGCGTTTGCTCCAACACTATCAACGTCATAGAGTTCGACAACATTACCTACTCCCATCATTAATGGAATTTCAGGATTTCTTTTCTTAAATAACTTGTATGAATAAATAGATTCTAGTACATTCCCTATAATTGGCGGGTCAAGTATTAAGTCCCCTATTACATTTTCTACTCCATATTCTTTGATTTTTGTAATTAATTTTTCTAAGTACTCTATCCTCTTCATAGGTTCTACTGGTATATAGTTGGTGCTTGAATCATAAGGTATAGCTATAACAGGTACGTTGTATTCTTTAATTATATTAGCTACTTTATCTACATTAGAATAATCAATACTCAGTACTAAGTCAGCACCTGCTTTTAGAGAAGAATTTATTTCTAAAGGAGACAAGGTATCTACGGCAATAGATGCTTCAATATCTTTCTTTAAATGTTTAATCAACTCGTATACTTTATCTGGTCTAGGATTATAGGGCTCGAAACCCAAAACTATAATGTGTGCTCCATCACCTATGTACTTCAGCACTTTATCAACTATAACTCTATAATCGTATCTATAGGAGTCCGGGATTTCTGTAGCTATTCTCATTGGCGGAGGGTTTATGGGGAGTAGAACGTTTCCAATAGATATAAATGTTTTTTCTTTACGCAGCTTTTCCTCAAGCGATCTTAGGATCTCTAGGTTTTTCTTGAATTTAATCCTTTCTATAACTTTATCAGCTGGTTCTTCACTCGATAAATATTCTAGTGGATTATTAAACTCTAGTATTAATGGTATATCGTATGCGTGTATAGGTCCTTTTACGGCTGGTATACCTATTTCTTTCTCTATTTCCTTAGCAGAACCTCTACATAGACCTGGGACTATAATTAAGTCGTAGTCGTTTTTCTTTATACCCCGTCTCTTCAAACTTAACGCTATATCTCTTGTAGACAGTAATGCAATTACTTTAACTGGTAGAGCAACTATAGTTATCTTATGAATAGTTTTTGCGGACTTAACTATTTTTTCTACAAGTTCTTTAGCTAAATCTCCTGTAACCAACAATATATGCATAATTGATGCCCTAGTATACTTTTTTATTTCCTAACTAACTTACTAACAATATCAATTGTATATTTTAAAGCTAGATTCTAGTGTTAGAGTATTGAGTGGTGTAGTATATTGGCAAACATATTATGGGCTATTACTGGTGCTGGAACCTATATGAGGTCTTTGCCGAGGATTTTCCTTGTATTTAAGAAGTTATTTAAATTCAATATTACTGTAGCTTTTAGTAAATGGGGTTATGAAGTAGCTAGAATGTATGGAGTACTGCCTTTACTAGAAAGTATAGCGTCTGGTGAATACTTGAATGAACTCCTTCTTGAAGATCAGGGAATGTATTATGTGGGAAGATTGAATCTAGGCAAATACGATCTAGTAGTTATAGCTCCTGCAACAAGTAATACAGTAGCGAAAATGGTTTATGGAATAGCTGATACTCTACCTACAACTATATTTTCTGAAGCACAGAAATCTCGTGTTACAACTATAGTTTTGCCAGTAGACCTTCCTTCTAAAGATGGTATTATTATTTCCCAGGCCCCCTGTTATATAGATAGACGTAAATGTGATTGCCTAGATACTATAGGGTATTGTCTAGCGGCTAAACATTGTCCTGTAAACGCTATATTAGTTGAAGATAGGCCTAAGATTGATTTAAGTAAGTGTATTGGTTGTGAGAAATGCATTAACTACTGTATAAACAACGCTATTTATTGCTGGAAAGAAATATTTCTTTATCCACGGAAAATTGATTTAGATAATATTAATAAGTTAAAGCATTATGAGAATATTATCATAGTATCCAATCCTCTACAACTAGCTATAACTATACTAGATGTTCTAGGGAGGAAATAGTCTTGGCTAAGGCACTGGGTATAGATCCTGGTACAGGCTCGTTTGATTTAGTTCTTATATCAGAAGATAAAGTTGTTTGGGAAAAGAGTATACCTACAATAGAGATCGCTAGATCGCCCGAGATCCTTCTTAACGCTATTAAAGAAGCTGGTGAAGTAGATATAATTGCTGGTCCCTCAGGCTATGGAACACCCATTGTATGCAATAAAGATATCGTAGACCCAGAGACATTTGCACTAGAAATACTATTGTTAACTAGTAGAGAAGACATTGAAGAAGGTGTTAAAAGAGGTGAAATAGGTATAGCTGTATACAAAGCATTAGCCGACGTAGTTAAAGAACTTTGGAAAAACAATATGCCAGTATGCTACATTCCTTCAGTAATATTACTACCTACAGTACCTCCTCATAGGAAAATAAATAGGATTGACTTAGGTACAGCTGATAAAATGGCTATAGCTGTTCTAGGAGTATATGATCAAAGCCGGGAATATGGAATAAGCTATGAAGAAACTAGTTTTATACTAATAGAGATGGGTTTTGGATATAATGCTGTACTAGCTATTGATAAAGGAAAAATAGTAGATGGATATGGAGGAACTCTTGTACCAACAGGTTTCCTAACTATAGGCTCTATCGACGCTGAAGTAGTTGTAGCTGGTAAGACATGGAGTAGACATGATGTTTTCTATGGAGGAGTATCTACTATATGTCGTGTATCTACTATAGAAGAGGCTTTAGATAAATCGCTAGAAGATAAAGAATGCTATTATGCACTAGAGTCTATGTATGAAAATATAGTGAAAAGCGTTGCTTCACTACTTTATACAATAGGGAAACCTAGAGAGATACTTGTCTCAGGGCGTTTATCTCGTATAAAGAAAGTATATGAAGAATTAACAGATCGTTTGAGTAAATTAGATATTGTTATTAGAAGAATAAAGGGTTTAGAAGGAGCTTCATTTGCTAAGGAAGCTGCTCAGGGATATGCGATAGTAGGTGAAGGCCTTGTTGGCGGATACTTTAGTAAATTAGTCAATCACATGGGGATACCTAAAGCTAGAGGTACTGTAATGGACTGGATATATCATCCTAGGCTAGCGGGTGCTAAACAAAGGCTTATTGAAGCATATATTAAGTCTATTAGAGCTAGTAAGCTAAAGCACATACTCTAGTTAGCCTGTTTTTCTAATAACGTATTGTTCAACATATCTTACTAAATCTGGGTCATTCCTTATCTTCATACATAGGTTACAGAATAGGTCTCTTACAACTCCCTGGTTTGTTTCGCTATATATTTTATCTACACTTTCTTCAACTAGTTTTCTAATCTTGTCATTATTCTTTAGTACATCTATAGCTTTTCTACCTCTCTTATGATGCATATAGTAACTTATAGCTGGTTGTGTTATACCTAGTTTTTTAGCTACTTCTACTTGAGTCATATTATATTTTTCAATTAGTGTGACAGCTATTAATGCTCTAAGTGAGGGTATTAGAGTCTTAGAGGCAATTTCACAAAATGTTTTTAGAGCCACTACTTATCACCATATAGTATTCGGTTTCCTCTAGTAAAGAATTTATACTCAGCACATATATAACGCTATTATTTTACTCCATATATAACGGTTGTGCCCATGTACTATATAGGTTTTTTAGCATATACAAAATATTCTAATAATGGTTGAAGTACTATGGAGTATATTGTATCGTTCATGATAATAGGAGTGTTACTGGTACTGATAGGATTCATACTACTAATTATCGGTCTTCTTAGAGAAAGTTCTCGAGAAACTAGAGTTGAAGGTGGCGGGGTAATTATTGTAGGGCCTATACCGATAGTCTTTGGTTCCTCGCAAAGGGTTTCTATGTTACTCTTAGTTCTGGCAATAATACTTACACTCTTATCTATAACACTATTTATACTATATAATCGAGGAAGTCTAGAGACTTGGGTGCCATGGCTATGATGGTCTATAGAAGTAAAGGATCTGTGTTATCGAAAATAGGCTTCTTATTAATAATTATAGGAATAGCCATATTATTCATTACTCCTATACTTGTCGCACTCTCTATTCAACATGAAGCAAGCTCTCAGGAAAATGTATCTGTTGGAGTAGGTGGGTGTATAATTATATTGTTTATACCAATTTGTTTTGGAGTTGGTAGCCCAGGTATTCTAGAGTTTACTCTAGTTATTACTGCTGTAATGCTTATAGCTACTGTATTGTTAATTATATTTAGTAAGAAAGTTCTTGAAACAATATAGGTGTTGATATATTTATTTAAGTCAAGTATTATGGTCCCTAGTAATGTTTTATTGAGTAGTTTTTTCTTCTTTCTTTTCTCCTTCTTGTTCTTTTTCGCTCTTAACTTCCCGTTCTAATTTCTTTAGTTCTTCTTCTAGTTCTTTCTCTATTTCTTCAATAGGTTTTGGTGGAGGAGTTGTAGCCAGTGTATATCCTATCCATCCTAGTATACCGAAGACTCCTGCTACAGCAACTATTCCAGTTATCTTGAGTATTAGTATGTCTAGGTTTTCATAGGGTGGAAAGAGTACAAGCCATATATAGACAACTATTATAATAGCTGATACAATCATTAAAAGTACTCCAATTAATTGATCTTTACTCATTAGTATTCCACCTAATTTATTTCATTATTCCTTAGATTATATGAATAATACAGGAGATATAGAAATGTATCGCTATAGCGATACAAGTTTATTTATTAAATATAACATATGTTTACATTGGTGATTCTATGGAAGCTTATAGACTACTTTATCCGTTGAGGACATATCTTATAGTCTCTGGTAGACTGGGGGATGAAGTAAATGTTATGGCTGCTGACTGGGTTACAGTACTATCACATAAACCAACCATTGTAGGTGTAGCAGTATCTCCAAGAAGATACACGCATAAACTGATCACAAAGTATAGGGAATACGTAATTAGTGTACCCTCAATAGATATGTTAGACGATGTATGGATCGCAGGTACTGAATCAGGGCCTTCAAAAATAGAGAAGCTTAGGATAACATTTATTAAATCCAAGAAAATTGTCACACCAAGTATTAGAGAAGCCCTAGCCAATATAGAGTGCAGAGTAATTGATTCCAGAGACTATGGAGACCATACATTCTTTGTCGGAGAAGTAGTTGATTACACGTATAAGAAAGAAGCTTTTACAGACAATGAGCCTAAACCTACTAGTAAGTTCCTAGCACATTTAGCAAGATACAAATTCGTTGTATTCAACGAAGAAGTATTTACTCCAAGTAAAACTTGAGTTTTTATGACTATTCACCAATGAAATTAGTGAAGTGATGGACACCTCTAAGGATGTTTATATACTGCTTTAGTATAGGCGTATATGTTATATGGATGTATACTTTCTTCACTAACAGCTTCTACATAGATTATAGCGTGGTCTACATCCATGAACTTATCTATATATTCAATAGTTCTTTTTATAGCATCTCTTACAACATCCTCTATAAACTTAGGGTTATTTAGTGCTTCTTTTATTAACAAATATTCATCCACTCTCTTTAAATAAGGCTTTAATGGTGCAGAAAACGCTTGGATCAAAGAATTAGCTAAAGCTTTAATATCGGCATCTACTTTACTGGATTCTATACTTAGCTTGAGTACTGCTCTCTGCATATGACTTGGAGAATTCTTTAGAGGAGTATTTTCGAGGTGACTGTATACAGCTTGAGCGCAGGGACATAATGTCATTCCTTGTAGAACTAGTGTCAATCGTTCTACATTATTGTCATACGTGCTTAGTTCCTTAGACAACCAAACTTCCATAGGAGTTAAATCATCTATGTAGTCCACGAATTTTATTTCTACATATACTTTTGTAGAGTATGGGTGTTTATTGAGAAGTTTTTTCGCTATATCTCTAATAAATTCGTATATGCTGTATTTTTTATTCTCTGAAGAAACTATTTTCAGAACTTCTATGAACCTAGATACATGTACTCCCCGCATATTTTGAGGGAGATCTACATACAAGTTTATTATTAGCTCGCGTTCTCCACAATTACTGCCTATGCATATCAATGTCCTTGTTTTGAGGGATGAAATACCTGCTCTCTCTATATAAGCTCTATATGAGGGGTTCTCATCATGTACTTCGGGTATCTCCTTCATCTTCTTGTCCTCCATCATATAGTACTTCTGCAAAATTTTTACTTCCCTCGTAAAGCCTTACTTTAACAGGTAGTTTCAGTTTCTCATAAATTTTCTTAGCTATATCCATTGCAATGTATTCTGTAGTAGCTTCTGGGTAATCTATTGTTTTAATGGATACATTGAATGGCCCCTTTATAGTTATATGGTCTAGGTCTTTCCTAGGAACTATTATAGTATGGTCGTATTCTTCAATGATTTCTCTTACGATTTTCTTTAATATACTAAAATCTATAACCATTCCTGTCTCAGAATCTATTTCTCCATAGACTACTACATCTACTCTAAAAGTATGGCCATGTAAATTCATGCATTTACTGCTAATGCCTTTAGTATAATGTGCTGCATCAAAATAGATCTTTTTTACTCCTACGCTAGTATAGTATTCAGAATAGAGTTTTTGTCTCATTAGATACACCTTATAGTTATTTTAGTAATATGGGTACTTCATTTAAATTTATATTTATAACGCAATTTAGTGTTGAAGGAGATAGAGTGTATATAGGGGTCTTTGTTCTACAGGAAAACTCGTTTACTAATTTGTATGCTATTTGTAATTTAATGATTTTCTTCTCTAAGTCTACTCTTTGTCTTCTATTCAACGGCTTTGAATATTTCCCAATCTTATATCCAAAGTCCATTCCAACCATAATGACTCGTTTGGGGTTGTAATAGAGTACTGTGGATAAAGCTCTATCTCCATCTGTAAATCCAGTATAGTTCATTAATGGTTTTACAGGCTTTACTTGAGTAGTTCCCACTATATATGCTCCAGCTTTCAAGAGTTTAGGAACAACTTTCTTTAATTTATCCATATTATCTCCATGTGCATGTACAAATACTATTGTATTATGTCTTTCTCCGTAATAGAGTATGGAATCGATGTCTCCATCAAGATCAGTTACTATAGCATCAGGTGCAATGCCTATTTCTCTAAAATATTTTGCTACTCCATCTACAGCCACTAAAGCTATACTATCCCTTGGGACAGATTTTATGAAGTACCTAAGTATTTTATCAGCATGAATAGTTAGTGTAGGTCCTGCTGCAAATAGTAGAATGTTTTTGCCCGCAAACTTATTCTTAATTATAGTATGCATTTTCTCTAGATCTATATTCTTTAACATGTTTGCAAGTAAATAAGTAGCCTCTATATCGCTTTTTTTATCAATATTCAATAACTTGACTATTTCTTCATATATACTGAGCCACTCATTTATTGTAAACATTTTAAGTAACCTTGGATATTGTTTATTCTAAAATACTATAATAGCCTATAGAGGCCATAAACTCTATGAAGATAAATACTCTATTAAGGAAAATAGGTTTTCTTGAAAAAACATATAATGAGACTATAGTACTTGTTAACAAGGATATTATGATGCCTCTTGGTATATACGTTGACAATGGAGTATTTTATGCAAGAGTGTATAAAGGCTCCAAACTATACAATTACTTGTCTAGACCTAGAATGAACAATGAATTAGTTGAAGCATACTTGTGTATTCCAAGTACTCCTCTTCTATTCTATATAGTCATCTTCGAGAAAAATAAAGTAATACCTATTGAGAAGAGGGGGCTCATTTGTTTTAAAGACTGTAGTGCTTGCATTAAATGTAATATCCAGAAAATTAGAGTAGAAAGAGAAAGTTATGTCATTAAATTAACTCCTATTAAAGTAGTAGTGTTGAAGAAAATGCCGCGTGTCTATCATAGATTTGAACACGCTATAGTAGAGGCACTTGTGTACTATACAAAAATACCCTATGTTAGTAGAAGAAAGGCTTTAGAGTATTTGAAGAAAATACTTTGGTGTAGAGAAATTGTTTACCATAGCACGTACTCTAGAAAGTATAGGCGTATAATTAATAACATTGTTAATAGATCTATAGATGTATATAATAGTGTGTTTAATAACAAGAAATCTAAGATAACGGGGAAGTGATTAACATGGCTAAAGTTAAAGTGAAATTTTTTGCTATAGTATATGATGCAACAGGTGTTCAAGAACTTGATATCGAAGTTGGAGATTCTACGAAATTAAAAACTATAAAGAATTTATTATTAGAAAGATATCCTTTGTTGAAAAACTTAGAAAATAGAATTCCTATAATAGTCTTAGTTAATGGAGAAAACGTTAGCGACGACTATACATTAAAAGATGGAGACGAAATAGCGTTCCTACCACCTGCTGCAGGAGGATGATTTAATTGGAGGCAAGAATTGTTAAAGAGAAAATAGATGTTAATAAGGTAATTGATTCAATAATTAAAGATACTTCGTCTAAAGGAGCTGGCGCTCTAGTAATATTTGTAGGTTATGTAAAAGGAGTGATTAATAATAGTAGGGTAAATAAGCTAGTTTATACAGCATACGAACCCTATGCTTCTAAGAAATTACTCGAGATCGTTAATGAAGAGTCAAGCAAAGATGTATACGATATAAGAGTTTATCACAGAATAGGCGAATTAGAGCCTGGTGAACCAACAATATATATCTTTGTATCTGCTAAAAACAGAGGCATTGCTTTTGATAAAGCTAGAGAAATACTTGAAAGAGTAAAACATGAAGTACCTATATTTAAGTTAGAGAAGAGAGAGGATGGAGACTACTGGGTAATAGGGGATGGAACTAGAATTAAGAGAGTCCGTGAATAATTAGTTCCAAAATAAATGAATCGAGTGAGAAAACACTATTTACATGTGTTTTCATGATTCTTAGTTTTTTAAGAAATACACCCACTATTTCTTTAGAAGTGGGAAGCCAACCCGATAAATTTACCATGTAAAATTTTTATATCCCACTAATACATAGAAATTCTATAAAGATAGCGGGATGTAGTGGGATAGCATTATGCTAGTGATAGATAGAGTTACTGCAAGAGTAGGCGATAGAGTAGTTTTAAGGAATGTCTACTTATCTATTCAAAGAGGAGAACTCCATGTATTAATGGGCCCTAATGGTAGTGGTAAAACAAGCCTAGCCTATACCATACTTGGGCATCCCGAGTATAAGATATTGAGTGGACATATATTATTAGATGGTGAAGATATTACACACTTGAGTACTAATGAAAGAGTTCTTAAAGGTTTGTTCTTAATACATCAGAATCCTGTTGAAGTACCAGGAGTTAAGTTGATTACATTAATACTTGCTTCATATAATAAGAAACTTGGTAAAAACGATCTATTTGAGGATAACCCTCTCCTTATTAAAAAGGTTGAGGAGATTAGTGGTGAACTAGGTCTTTCAAAAGAGCTTCTATATAGAGATGTAAATTTAGGCTTTAGTGGTGGAGAAAGAAAACGTAGTGAGATACTACAAGCAATAGTCTATGACCCTAAATACATTATAATGGATGAACCCGATAGCGGTCTTGATGTAGATGGTGTAAAGAAAGTAGCAGATACCGTAAAGGACATGATTAATAGAGGAAAGGGAGTTCTCCTTATAACGCATTATCCTAGGATTCTCGAGTACATTGAACCTAATAGAGTTTCTATACTATTTAATGGCGAAATAGTTGCTACCGGAAAAAGTGATCTCGTAGACAAAATAGTGTCAGAAGGGTATCAATGGATTAAAGAATTAAAAGGTGATAATGGCTATGAAGGCTATTGAAGTACTCGATATAGTGCCCGAAATATCTATTGATGAAATAAAGTATCGTAAAATAGTAGAAATTAGAGGCAGGATCTCTAGAGATACTATAACAGAGATATCTAGGTCTAAGAACGAGCCCGAGTGGATGCTAAGGCTTAGGCTAAGGGCTTTAGAATTATTTGAGAAACTCCCTACACCTAAATGGCTTGTGGGAATAGACTATATAGATCTTGATGAAATATCGTATTATTCTCGCCCCGATATACCCAGAGTGTCTTCTTGGGAAGAACTTCCTGAGGATATTAGGAGAGTTTATGAAAAACTGGGTTTGCCTGAAGCATACGCTAAGTACTTAGCTGGTATAGCTACTACTCTTGATAGCGAAACCATATATTCGTCTACAAAAGATTTCTTAAAGAAACTCGGCGTAATCATGATTCCTATGGAGGAAGCTATTAAGAAATACCCTGATCTAGTTAAGAAGTATTTTGGAAAAATATTCCCTTATAGCGACCACAAGTTTGCAGCTCTACATTATGCTCTTTGGAGTGGCGGCGTCTTCGTATATGTTCCCCCGAAAGTAAGAGTTCCTTACCCGATTGAAGCATTCTTCCTAGTAGGTGATGCACTGGAAGGACAGTTTGAACATACTTTAATAGTCGTAGAAGAAGGAGCTGAAATAACTTTTATTGAAGGATGTAGTGCCCCTAAGTTAAAGAACTATAGCTTTCATAACGGCATGGTCGAAGTATATGCCCATAGGAATAGTTCCGTAAAATTCATTACTGTACAAAATTGGAGCAAAGATGTAATCAACTTCAATAATAAGAGGGCTATTGCTGAAGAAAACGCTTATGTTGAATGGATTGAAGGAAGTATTGGAAGTAAAGTAACAGTTACTTATCCAAGCACTATATTGAAGGGTCGAAACTCAAGGACATACTCTATTGTAGTAGGCATAGCTAACGGCCCTTATATAAAGGATACTGGTTCAAAAGTATATCATTTAGCTCCAAATACTTCTAGTAGAATAGTTTCTAAGAGTATAAGCGCTAATGGGGGTATTAACATTTATAGGGGTTTAGTAAAGATCAGTAAAGGAGCCAAAAAGAGCAGATCCTTTGTCCAATGCGATTCATTAATACTTGATAAATATAGTAAAGCATACACTTACCCCCATGTACAAGTAGAAGAAAATACGGCAAGTATAGGACATGAAGCTACAACGGGGAGACTTAGTGAAAAACAGTTGTTCTATCTACAGTCTAGGGGATTAAGTGAAGAAGAGGCTAAGAGTATTGTTGTAATAGGCTTCATAAGAGATGTTCTAAAAGACCTTCCTTTGGAGTACGTTACTATGCTTGGAAAAGTCATACAACTTGAATTTAGTAGTTTAGGAGGAGTTGGATAGCAATGTATAAATCCATAGGTAGGTATGAGAAACTAGAGCTAATTCCTTATCAAGAAACTGGAGATTCTCCTACAGTAAAAACATATACTCAATGGAGTTTATTTGAGCCATATATAAAGAAGATATTAGATGATCCAGAGAATAGTATAGCTACTCCCGGGGAAACACACGAAGATTATAGCATGGATAAAAATATGGTGTATGTTGATGCTAGTAAATACTTAGTCAATATAGATAGAGGTAACCGCTATAAACTATCTAAATCAGCTATAGAATCAAAGGTCTATCTTAAAAGGAAAATCGATTATCTCCACTATATATCGTTGAATAAAATACTATACTTAGATATAAGTAATAGTGGATGGTATAAGATAGTATTCGATACAAGACTAGATAATCCTAAAATTGTATACGTGCCTCAACACATTATTGTAAACATTAATAATGAATCGGATGTTGTTTTAGAAGTAATCGTTAGAAATAATACCTATCCTAATATCTTGAAAACTCGTTTCATTGAGATAAACGTAGGTAAATACAGTAGAGTTAATGTATATTTAAAAATAGACAGTAGAGGCGATGGGCCGCCACACTATCTTAGTCTAGAGACTAGTTTAAATAAGGGTAGTAGAATGAATGTGTATACACTGCTTACACCGAGTTCAATGAATCATGCACGCTATAGTACTAGGCTAAAGGGTGAGAACTCAGAATTCTTTTCTAGGAATATCTTATTTGGGTATTCTAAAGGAAAAATAGACTTAATTAACCAAGTTATACACTCTAATAAAGACACTATTTCTAAAATTTATTCAACAGGGCTTTCATTAGATAGAGCTTGCCTTATAGATAGAGGGATCTCTAGAGTAGAAGAACAAGCTATACATAGTAAAACTATGTATAATTCCGAGATTATTGTATTAGACGAAGAAGCATGTGGATATAGTTCTCCATCACTAGAAATAACTACAGGTATAGTTGATGATGCTAGACATAGCGTTAAAGTAGAGAAGCCTCTCGCAGATCAGGTATTCTATTTAATGACAAGGGGTTTGCCGCAATTAGATGCTCTTAAACTAATAACCTATGGTTTAATGACCAAGGACGTTAGTGTAGAAAACAAAATTCTCTATAACAAGATAAAAAACGATATTATGAATTTACTAAATAATGAAGTATTTCCTAGGATACATACATTCTACTAGAATACCGATCTAAGTAAGCCTCCATCTATAGGTATCGATG
>WAML01000011.1 GCA_015522345.1 Desulfurococcales archaeon | reverse complement strand
TTTGATCTTAGAAGTTTAACTAATCTCTCTTTATCAGGAACTATATCATCTACATTAAAATCTATACAAACATACATCTTTATACTCAGGTCTATCTTTATATTGCATAAATACCCATAGTATAGTCCTTCAGAATCATATATGAGGGCACCCATTATTTCCTGTATACTATAGAATTTCCTAGAAGGCATTTATCTACTGCACCTAACGGTATTACTGTATTCTCTATGTTTTCAACAAAGATTCTTCAATAAATATATTATTATGTCACATAATATATGACGTTACTTCATAGATTTAGAGTAGGAGCTTGCGTTCTCTATGTATTTCGTAAACGACTTTAGCTACAGCAATTAATGCAGCTAATTCTATTATTATAGTATACAACGATAGGTATTGTTTATTGAGAGTATAGAGTATCCCCATCAACGTATTTCCGAGACCCCATGATAAACCATATAGTGTACCATATAATCCGTAGGCATAAGCTCTTTTTTCTGGAGAAACAATATCTGCCACAATAACTCTCATATTTGTTTCAAATATTCCCATAACTATACCCCATAGTATTGATGAGGCTAGTACTAGATTTACATTATTAGTTAGCAATAGTGGTACAATTAATGCAGTAATTGCTGGCGTAAATATTATTGATGCAGGGCCTATTTTGTCATAGAGATACCCTGCTGGAAAAGCTACTACTGCATCAACGGCCATAGCCAATATGTATAGCGTTGGTATAAGTTTTGTTTCAACAAGTCCTACATAACTTACATGGTATATGAATAAACTCCAGTGTATGAATCCTAGTGAAAACAATATAGTAGATACTATGTAGAGCCAGAAAACTTTACCTAACCCACTTCTATAGCTCTTTTTAGAACTCCTACCCTGTTCTTCGATAGACCTTATATGGGGATAGTTTATTGATGCAACTACTAGGAATAAGAGAGCAGCGAGAGCGGGGAAAGCTAGTGTTATAAATGCTGTACGTATATCAGATCTAGCTAGTACATACAATACTATACCTGGACCAGCAATAGCCCCTATTTGATCGAATAGCTCGTGTAACCCAAATCCCTTACCTCTGCCAATACCCTCAGTTACTTCAGCTAAAATAACATCTCTAGCAGGTGTCCGCAGTCCTTTTCCAATACGTTCAATTAATACAAGCACTAATGCAGTCCTCCATTCACCAACTAGTCCTAGGAGAGGTATTGCAAACAAGTTTATAGCATAGCCCATGTATACTAGAGACCAATATACTTTACTAGACTTTGATAAACCAGCTATAAAGCCGCCGACACCACGCATTAAATAACCCATAAACTCGCCTATACCTACAAAACCAGCTACTACAGCTGTAGCACCAAGTAATTCAAAGTATGCCCCAATAATAGACCTAGCCCCCTCATAAGTCATGTCAGCAAACAGAGACACTAGGCTAAGCGATAAGAATGTTATAAGCAATCGCTTCTTCATGGCAGGTTCCTCTAGAGTTCAGAGAATACTTTAGACAAAGACAACTACACAACTATTATGTAGTAGAATACTGGTTGTCTAGAGCTATAAATATATTGACTATAGCCAGACTATACTTGTCTATAGAGGTAATAGAGTAGTGGGCTAGAGAATAAATGAATAGAATACTCTGTAATAGACTAGAGAAAGCTGTTAGAACAGGAGTTTATGAAGCACTTTCTCTACTCCAAGGAATAAATCCTTCACCTATAAAAGGGATCGGGCTAGAGTACATAGATTTTAGAGAATACTGTTATGGAGATGATATAAGGTATATTGACTGGCGTATCAGTGCTAGACACATCGATTATAGTGGAGACTATAAATTGTTTGTAAAAGAATTCCAGAGTGAGAGAAAATCAAATATACTATTAGTATTAGATACACCACGTTCTATGTACTACAGCGATAAAATAGATGCACTAGTTTATATAGCATCGTTCATACTGGTTGTAGCTAATAAAATGGAGGATAATATATTCCTTGTTATACTAAGGGATAAACCAAGGATATACAAGTACCCTAGTATAAATTACTATATAAGCCTCATAGCTAGAGAACTATGTATAAATAAACCAGTCAATAGAACAAACCTACTGTATTTAACGGATATAGTTAAAAAGATAAAGAAGATTAGAGGAGCAATAATTCTCACAGACTATAATCACTATAGTAGAGAATATACT
>WAML01000010.1 GCA_015522345.1 Desulfurococcales archaeon | reverse complement strand
GTTATGCTGTAATCTTATATTGTCTAAATAATTGCTTATAGTTGAAACAATGTTTATATCAGCTAAAACGTCTTTTTCTCCTATAATCTCTAGACCTAATTGCCAAAATTCTCTATACCTCCCTCTCTGTGGTTCTTCATACCTAAAACACTGTGCTACATAATAGAGATGTATAGGCTTTGGTTTACCCAAGAAATGCTTTAGATACGCTCTTACAACACTTGCTGTAACCTCTGGTCTTAAAGCTAGTTCTCTACCAGCTTTATCTTTGAATACATACATTGAGCGAAGAATTTCTTCACCAGATTTCTTTGAGAATAATTCAAAGAATTCTATTGTAGGCGTAATTATTGGTTTAAAACCGTGTAGTCTAGCAGTATTTTTGAATTCACTCACTAGATACTCAAAGAGCTCAGCTTCTTCATCAACTATATCTCTGGTGCCGCGAGGTGTTATAGTGAATTTAGGCATATTCGTCACCTCTTCCTTAGATCTATTTCAGATACAACATAATACGTTAGATCTCCTTGAAGAGAGACAATTGCTGCAACATACATAAGACCATTCTTCCTAGCCTGTATTATATTGTTTAAGAAATCATTTACTTTCACAAGCCTTTTTTCTTCAAGTACATTAATTAATCTAAAGGATCCATCCTTGTGTTTTACAATAAATAGGTTTTCTCCCAAAACCTTTGTCTTTCTCCCTCTACTTCTAAGGTCATTATATACTGCTAACTGGGGCCAGAACATTGTTTTAAAACAATTATAGTGTTTATACATTAGCTTAGAAAGTTCATTTATGTCTTCTTCACCATCATTAACTATTAATGCATTCTTTAAAAGTAGATAAGATGTCTCAATAAGCGATAATATTATTTTATCGCCACTCTTTTCTCCAAACCATCTCTCTTCTAGACTACCGACTATTCTCTTATCCTCGATATAGGTACAACATTTCTCTGGATCAAATACTCCCTTAATAGTCCGCGATACCATGTTTCTATCCTCTGCATTACTTTACTATCTATAGCTTTTCATATATCGTTTTAAACTCTATTTATACAAGATAATATATAGCTCTAATTCCTTAGAAAACATGTTATGGTGTAATGGCTTGGGAGAGTATGAATCTAAGTACCCTATTATAGTTAAAGCAGTCTGGTGGGAGAAAGGAGAAGTTTGTTGGATAAATACAAGTAAACTACCTTTTGAAGAAGAGGTAAAGTGTTCTAAAGACCCTAACGTAGTTGCTAGAGCAATTAAGTCCATGGAGATCCGTGGTGCTCCAGCAATAGGTGTAGCTGCAGCTTTAGCAGTAGCCGCATACGCTAGCTCAATTACATATGAAGTAAAAAATGTTAGTGAATACATTACTAAAATTGAAGAAGCCATTAATACTCTATGGAGGACTAGACCTACAGCTCATAATCTATTCTGGGCTTTAAATAGAGTTAAAAACGTTCTTAGAACAGGATATGACATAGATTCTCTAGCTAAGAATATAGTTGCTGAAGCACTAAATATTTTGAAAGAAGATATTGAAGCAAATATTAGAATGGGAGAGTATGGAGCTAAGCTAGTAGATGATGGAGACACTATTTTAACACACTGTAATGCAGGAGCTTTAGCAACTGCAGCCTTTGGTACAGTTGGCGCCGTTATAAGGATTGCTTGGTATAAGGGAAAGAATATTAAGGTAATAACTACTGAGACAAGACCTGTTCTCCAAGGAGCTAGACTCAATACATGGGAGTACACTAGAGAAGGTATACCTATTACGTTGATAACAGATAATATGGCTGGATACGTCATACGTAAGAGACTTGTGGATAAAGTATTTGTTGGTGCAGATAGAATTACTAGAGAAGGATATGTTGTAAATAAAATAGGAACTTACATGATCGCGTTAGCAGCTTCAAGGAACAATATTCCATTCTATTCAGTCGCGCCAACAAGCACTATAGACCTAGGTTCATCAATAAATGATGTAGTTATAGAAGAAAGAGACCCCGATGAAGTAAGGAAAGTTTTAGGCAAATACCTTATTACACTACCAAATATACCTGCATTAAATTATGCATTCGATATCACCGACCCCGATCTAGTAACAGCTATAGTTACAGATAAAGGAATAGTATATCCACCCTACAGCAAAAATTTGCCGAAGATCTTTAAAGAATAAAATGGGCCCGCGGGGATTTGAACCCCGGGTCACGGGGAGACCCGCCCCTCTGGCCATAGGGGTCCCGAGTCGGGCGCCATAAGATCTCCGGCGTACCCCGCATCCTAGTCCAGGCTAGACGACGGGCCCTTCTACATACTGTTAAATTATGAATAAAATAGGGATTTTATAGATTTAT
>WAML01000009.1 GCA_015522345.1 Desulfurococcales archaeon | reverse complement strand
CAGTAGCAATATAGATAAAGCAAGGGAAATAATATATGAGAAGATAACAAGAATATTTGATGCATTAAAGCCAAATAATACAGTAAAACATAGAAACACTTTCTTCCTACAAAACATATACCATGGACTAAAGAATTTAATTGAGAAAAACCGTATCTATACAACTGTACAGCAAGAAGCATAGTATATGAAGTACTGTGGTGAACATACATTGTTTACAAAAGCAATAGTGACTGGAGGAGCAGGATTCATAGGAAGCTATATCGTTGATTACCTAGTTAGACAAGGCATAGAAGAAATAATTGTAATAGACAATTTTAGCAGCGGCAGTATAGAAAATCTTAGAGAACACTTAGGTAAAAAGTACCTGAAGATAGTGAAAGACGATCTAAAGAAGTGGGGTAACTGGGTAAGAGAGTTCAAGAATGTCGACATAGTATTCCATTATGCAGCAAATCCTGAAGTTAGAATATCGTCTATTGAGCCAAGAATACATTTTGAAGAAAATGTACTAGCTACATTTAATGTATTAGAAGCCTCTAGGAAATACGATGTAAAATACCATGTATTTGCAAGTTCTTCTACAGTATATGGAGAAGCAAAGACTATACCAACGCCTGAAGACTATCATCCACTAGAACCTATATCTGTCTACGGTGCTTCTAAAATAGCTAGTGAATACCACTATATAGCATACTCTAAGCTATATAGTATGAATAGCCTTATACTAAGATACGCTAATATCATAGGGCCTAGGTCGAGTCATGGAGTAATTATAGACTTTATTAAAAAACTCCTCAAGAATCCAAGAAAACTAGAAATACTAGGCGATGGAACTCAGAAGAAAAGCTACTTATACATAATAGATGCTGTAGATGCTACATTCCATACTCTAAACCACTTTATTAGAGAAGGAATAGACTACGACATATACAACATAGGTAATGATGACTGGATTAGAGTAGTTGATATAGCAGATATAGTTGTAGAAGAAATGGGGCTAGAAAACGTAGAATATATATTCGTAAAAACAACACCCGATGGAAGAGGATGGCCTGGAGATGTAAAACTAATGCTTCTAGATATAAAGAAGATAAAAAAGATAGGATGGAGACCAAAGTGGAGTTCTAGAGAAGCAGTTAGAATGACGGCACGCGAAATAATAAAGAAGATAAAACAAAGTATTTAGTACATAAAAGCTATTCTTGAGCAATTCCTTCTAATACTTGGACATAGTGTCTTTATCTAGATAGGCATTATGAGAGCCAATACTAAAGCTAAGAGAGCGGGTAGTAGAGAATACTTGGCTATAACACTTATTGCTTGCTCTATCTTAAATCTTCCAAATACACCTTTAACTATAGTCATGATAGTTAGTACTAGAAGATACTTGAATACTAGTATTAAGACGCCTTCAATAGATAAGTGGGGGAATGGATAGGGTCCTCCAAGGAATAAATAGACTATAGATATGATGGTGATTACAGTATCAATGTCGTGGAGTAGATTAGCTAGAGCAAGTAATTGGCTATTGAATTCTGTAGCAAATCCGGCTATAATCTCTTGTTCAGCTTCAGGTATGTTGAATGGCTGGAGCATGGATTTTGCTTGAAGAGAAACCATTACAGCTATAAAACTTAGCACTATAGGCACTAGAGTATATGGGTTCAACCACAGCCTATAACTATACACACTAGTCCAGTATATCGAATACACGTTATCTGGGCTATAGATTTTTGTAACAAGGAGTATAGGTGTGAGAATTGCTACAAAGTATGCTGGCTCACATACTGTTACAATAGAGAGTATTCTAGAAACACCAATAGTTGCAAAGGGATTAGGAGTAGATAATCCCATTACCATCATAGCTACAGGAACCCATACACAACAAAGATACACGTATACTAGAAA
The DNA here is from genome assembly GCA_015522345.1 of Desulfurococcales archaeon. Classification (GTDB taxonomy): domain Archaea; phylum Thermoproteota; class Thermoprotei_A; order Sulfolobales; family Desulfurococcaceae; genus WAML01. Next base: position 17,603 of record WAML01000009.1, on the reverse strand, counting down.
ATCATAATCACTTGTAAAACGTATAGGAGAGATTGGGAATAATGTTAAAGCAGTAATAGCAGCAGATAAACCCATGTATCCAAAAACTTTTGCCAACCAATCAATAGAGTACTTCTGTTTAATCTCTTCTTTAACACTAGCCAATTTTATAAAATCCATAAATGGCTGAAGTATGCCGAAGGGACCAACATACGTTGGACCCATACGATTCTGTATACGAGCACTAAATTTTCTAATAAACCATTCTGTAAAGAAAGCTAGTGATACTATAAACAGTAAACCAGGGAATACAAGTAGGGATACCATTATTAGAAATACTTCGTTCAAAGTCACGGTGATCATTTTCTTTTCACCACATAATTATATAGAATATTATTAGCAGAAATGAAATAACTATTAAGAAGCCATACCAAGAGGACATATAATATATCCAGTCACTTAATCTGCCAGTATGCACTTTAGATATTAAATAGTAATATACTTTATAAGCATACTTAAGGACAAATCCCCAATATAAATTACTTGATGGTGGAGTCCTTCTTCCTAAAATAGATGGAGATTCTCCACCCAAATAAATTTCAATAGACTCTATACTATAACTATGTCTTGTTCTAGGTCTTAATATAAGGAAAATAATTGAAGTTACAAGTGCTAAAAACGCCATAAAGCCTGAGAAAATCAGAGTTAGTAGTATAGGGTCTAGACTATAGTTCATCGGGATCACCTTAATAATTCACTGTATGTTCTAAGGAATGCATCTATGTACTTATCTATTCCCTGTACTAAAGAGTTTTGAACAAGCATTTTTAGTTCGTCGATTATGTAGGGAGAGAATATACCTAGTAATAAACACGCTATACCCATTAGGACTAAGAGTATTTCTATACCTTTGTTGACTCTATATATATACTCTTTTGCTGGTGGAGCAAATATAGTAGCGTACATTACTTTAATATAGCCTAGTAGACTAACAGCTGAAATCACTATAACCATTACAGCAGGTAATACAGAGCCATTAGCGATATATGCTTGGTAGAGTAGTAGTTTACTGAAGAATCCTCCGAAAGGTATAAAGCCCATTAGCTGAAGGAATCCCATAATCAACGCTATAGTCGTCAATGGATATGCTCTACCAACGCCGCTCATCTTATCTAAATCTCTAGTTCCACTAGCCAAGATATATACTCCAGAACTCATGAAAAGCAGTGCTTTAGCGACTCCATGGTTTATTATATGGTAGATCATTGCTGTTAAACCAATTACTTTGACTTCATTAGGTGTGGTTGAGAAGCCTATGGCTAGCCCCATGTAGATTAAACCAATATGACTTATAGTACTATAGGCTAGTAGACGCTTTATATCGTTCTGTACAATCATTAATAGAGCAGCTATAAAGCCTGAAGCAATACCTAGGACAAGTAATGCATATAATACTATATCTCTAAACCCGTCAACTCCTACAATACTGTATCCACTGAAAATAGTATACAAGAACCTAGCTACAGCGTATACGCCAATATTTACTACAAGACCTGAGAGAGCTGCTGAAACAGGTGTAGGAGCCTCTGGGTGTGCATCGGGTAGCCAGAAGTGATTGGGGAATAGAGCCGATTTAAACGTAAACGCCCATAATGCTAGAGCAAGTGCTACAGAACTAGCTGTTAACAAACTACCGTACACTCCATCACTTATAACAGTGTATCTAGCAATACCCATAGACTTCATAGAAATATCAGCCATATTCAATGTACCGTAGGAAGCATATATGAATACTAGAGACAAGAAATAGAGAGTAGTTGCTACAGCACCAACTATAGCATACTTTATAGCAGCTTCTATAGCCTGAGGCTTACTCCTATAATAGGCGACGAGAGCGTATGCAGAAATAGACAATACTTCAAGCATAACGAATAAGTTAAATGCATCACCAGTATACAAGCACCCAAGAAGACCTGTTTCTAGTCCAAGAAGCAACGTATAATACCATACAGGTTCATCCATGTGTTCAGTATACCATATACTATACAAAGCTATAGCAAATAATACTGCTGAAGTAAATAGCCCTAGTACACCATTAAATCCATCAACTTCGTATACAATACCTAGTGGAGGAGGCCAGCCACCAAAGGCGTATACTATAGGAGTCCCCAGTTTATTTACTTCTTTGTATATAGTGTATGAAGCAATTAATGCAAAAAACGTAAACACAATAGTGTATACATCATAAAATCTCTTCCTCTTAATAACTAAACTAGTTAATGGTAGAGTAAAAGCACTTAAAGCCAAGACAGGTATTACAACGCCAAGCATAGTTATTCCATCCACTCTACATTCACCCCTTAATCAAATATTTTACCAGCATATTCCTCAAACGACTTAGATACATACTCTCTCGTCTTCTCCGGCTCTAGTGCACGAATATTTATCCAATGCACGTAAAACACTTTTTTATCAGGGTCTATATCGACTACAACAGTTCCTGGAGTATTTGTTATTGAGTTTGCTATTGTTGTTATAGCATAGTCTGTTTCTACATCATAAGGAACTCTAACAATACCTGGATTTACAGGCATTTTTGGATGAAGTATACGATACATTACATCTAAGTGAGCCTTAACTTCTGCTACAAAGAAATAGTATATAGCATACGCTATTAACCAAAGTAATCTCTGTACTTCAACAAGCTTCTTAGGCTTTTCAACAACAATATTAGCAACAATTAATCCTACAACTATAGATACTATAGCGCCAGTCACGAGATCGTAGAAACTAGTGGAGCCACTAAACACTATATACGTTATAAATACCATAACCATAGGCCCTATTGCTCTTAAAATTCTACTCATAGTCATCCCCTCAACTTAGCTATTCTCCTCACATCAGTGGTTCCATACAGTCTATAAGCTTGAAGAGTAAGGAATACAAGGAAGAGCGTGACAGCTAATCCTATAACTATAGCTGTTAAAACAAGAGCCTGGGGAAGAGGATCTACTGTCGACTGTACAAATGCCTTAATATCTTCTATAGTAGGGTTAAGGATAGTGAGTACTGGAGGCTTTAGAGGAGACTCTGGAGAAACCCATCTCCTGTAACCAATTATTATAGCGAATGTATTAGCTGTATCACTTAATATTGTAAGTGCTATTATCTTCTTTATCAAACTAGGCTTATAGAATACACCATATAAAGAGATTCCTAGGTTTACAAACATAGATAGTACAAGTACTGTATATAAGTAAGTAATCGGGTCTATCATTCACTATCACCTCTTATAGACTCCATAACTACTCTTTCGGGGAGAGTCAGTAATAGAAAGACTATTGTAAAACCAGCTGCAACAGCAAGCATTTCAAATACGTTGAAAAACCAGAGAGTACCACTAATTAATGCCCCGCCTATATAAGCAGGTAATCCTACTGGAGCAACCTCCTTAGGCTGATTCTGGAATACAAAGGCATTATTAGCTGTAAGCAAGCCTATAATGAATACTATGATAGCCGTTAATCCAACCCCAATTAATCCAATACTTCTCAGCGCCAACATATTGTTTTTACTAATACCTCGTTCCTCCATATAATAGATCGAGAATACTACTAGTACTAGCAGAGAAACAACTGCAGCTGTAGCTCCACCCTGGAATCCTCCTCCAGGCGTTAAATGACCGTGTAAAGCTATTGAAGCAGCTACAGCTAGTATTAGTCCTAGAGTTATTTTAGTAACACTTTTAACTATGAGTGAAAGACCATATGACTCTATAGCTCTACTTGGTTTAGGAGTTTTTATACCCCGCAATAATGCTACACTACCTATAATAGCCAGGTAGAACACCATAGTCTCGAAAAGAGTATCTAGTCCACGGAAATCCCATACTATAGAAGTAACTGCTTCAGGGGACATAACAGTAAACAGTCTATCATAGGGATAATATGCTCTCTCTAAATACCATCTAGCTATTTCTCTAACTTCGGGAGGGGGTATGAGGTAGCCTAAACCACCAACAGCTAGAGCTAGAGACAGTAGTAGTGTAAACAATACTATAATTGTTATTGAAATAATCTTCTGCCTCATTTCTCATCAGCCTCAAATCTTTCTGTCTTCTTTATTAAAACAAGCATTATAGCTGGATAAAGTCCTACAGCAACAGGTATGTAGACAAGGACTATATCTGGAGCCATTAATAGAAAGTATATGAATGCATAAGCAGTACTCTGGATAGCAGAATATATAACTGCTTTAACAAGATCCTTCTCTGTTACAGCAAGATATGTAGCAATAACTGAGACTAAGCCTAAGAAGCCTAGCATCGAATATATGAGTAGCTCAGGCGTATACATTACCTTTCTACCTCTGCGGTAGTTTCATCTTCTTCCAAGTGATCAACGACCTTGGGTTTGACGGGAACTATACGTGCTCTATGAGTAGCTCTAGCCAAAGCATGTGAACCAGCTGGAGCCAATATAAGTATTAATACAGCTGTAACTACAGCGCCGCCAGCCATAAACCACCTGTAATAACCTAGGAAAGAACTACCTGCAGCTATTAGAGCAGCACCAATTAATGGTACAAATGCTCCACCTATAGTTCCAACTGTTGCAGCATGTAGTCTGAGATAGAAATTGGGGAATCTAAGCATACCTATAGAAGCAATTAAGTCACATACTATCCCTATGGCCACCAAGACTTCTCCTATATAGACTAGAGCTAGCTCATATAACGCCATATCTACTCACCTATTTCCTTAGATTCAAGGTATTTAGCAACGTATATGTCTAGAGCATAAACCCATAGAGCGAGAACAATAGCTGTTGGAATAAGTATTGGGGATCTAAATAGGATCGATAATATTACTAAGAAAGCGGCTAAGTCATAAGTCATAGCGTCTATAGCTAATACAGTATCAGATATACTCGGTCCTTTCAAAGCTCTAATTATATAGAGTGTAAAAGCAACTAAATACACTGGCGTAATTGCTAGTATAAAGTATATTATTTGTTGTTCTAAAGAAGTCATCGCCAACTACCCTGTCTTTACTGTAGATAAACTAAGTTCTCTAGAAAATATAACAGTTTTTGAGGCCAGCCTATACTCATTGCTTGAGATATAGGCGTTAGTGGGACAAACAGTTATACATCTATAACAGAATACACACTTCATATAGTTTATGACAGGGTATATCCTCCTTTTATTAGCTGGGTTAACTTTGTATTCGTCTGGCACTTTCTCCATTTTAATAGCATCAGCAGGACATTCTATAGCACAAAGACTACAGCCTATACACTTCATTAAATCAGCGTAATGCCTACCTCTATAATCTGGTTCAACAATAGTTTCTTCGTACGGATACTGTATAGTTGCGGGCTTAGACAATATATTCTTTAATACTTCTTTAAGTAAACGAACCATTATATATCACCTTTAACAATGCGATTTAATGGAACATACTTCTTAGTATTATTACTTAGATCGATTACAATTGCTCTTTCCATACACGATATACAGGGATCATAGCTTGCCAGTATAACAGGTACATCAGCTATACTATGGCCTACATAACTAAAGCCAGTATTAATTATATTGTTGAATGAGGGAGTTCTTATCTTAACTCTATAAGGATTCTGTTTTCCATCACTCATAACATAATATGTTAATTCTCCTCTAGGAGCTTCTACACGAGTAAATACTTCACCAGGAGGAAATCTTCTAGGTAGCCTTCTTTCATCAGGAACAGCTTTTTCATTACTAGGTAGATGCTCTAGTATATATTTAGAGATATTAATTGACTCTAGAACTTCCTCCCATCTAAGCATCATTCGAGCCCATACATCTTTCTCTCTACGTACAATAACGTTGAAAGGTATATCATTGTATGCATCGTATTTATCAGAGCGACGAACATCTATGTCTATGCCGGATGCCCTAGCTACAGGGCCTACAAGAGAATATAGAGTTATTTCTCTCGGTTCTAAAACCCCTACATCCACTAATCTCTTCCTTATCGTAGGATCTTCTTCATAGATCCTCATATAATATTTGATCCTAGGCTCAATACGATCAAGTATCTTCTTCAGTTTATCTATTTTCTCGTTATTAACATCTCTCCTAACTCCTCCAACCATTACATAATCAGCTAATACTCTACCTCCTGTTAGAATCTCTTTAGCTTTCATAATAGCTTCACGGTCCCTCATAATGAGCATGAATAGAGTATCGTAGCCAATTAACTCCATCAATACAGCATTAACTAGCATGTGGCTATGAATACGCTCTAACTCCATACCAAGTACTCTCAAATACTTTGCTCTCATAGAAGGCTCGATACCAAGGATATGCTCTACTGCTCTAACAAAACAATCTGCATGTACTAAATTACATATCCCGCATACACGCGCTGTTATAAATATGTCTTTATAGAAACTATTCTTTTCACAAAGTTTTTCAATTCCCCTGTGGTTGTAGCCAGTATTTATTTCAACTTTGACAACTTCTTCTCCAGCAGCATATACCTTAAGCATTAAAGGTTCATGGAGAGCAGGGTGTTGTGGGCCAATAGGTATCTCTAGTACCACAGGTATTTCAATGACTTTACTAATACCCATAGCTATACACCCGAGTCTTTCCTCAACGGATATACTTCTCGTTCAACTAGCTCCTCAGGGACGAAGAAAGGTCGTTTAAGATACTTGTTTCCTTCAAAAACTACTCCCAGTAAATCATATGTTTCTCTCTCACCAGCATAGGCTCCAGGCAATATATCCACTATAGATGGAAGAACAGGTTTTTCACGTGGTACATAAGTACGTAATACAACAATATCTTCTAATGGAAATAATACTACATAGTAGTCTACACGTATTTTATTCTCCTTAATTAAATCAGTTCCTACAATCGTCGATAAATAAAAACCTGTTTCACCAAATACACTTAATAATTTCTCAAATATGTTTCTCAGGTTATTGCTATCAATTTCAACAACTAAACGCCTAGGCTTCATCTCGTACTTCTTAACTATATACTCCTCTATAGATTCTAAGAATATCTTGATAGGATCGTACATTATTAGAGCCCTCTTACTTTGCTTCATCGTCTTTCTCTTGGTTACTAGAATCTAATTTACTAAGTAGCTTCAATACACCATCTAGTATGGCCTCAGGCCTTGGAGGACAACCTGGAATATACATGTCTACAGGAACTACTTTATCGGCTCCGCTTACAACAGAATATGATTTATGAAATACTCCTCCTGTACACGCACAAGTTCCTACAGCTATAACAAATTTAGGATTAGGCATTTGCTCATATAATCTCTTTAATCTCTCAGCTGCCTTCTTTGTAACAGCGCCTGTAACAAGTAAAATATCGGCGTGCCTAATAGAATGAGCTAGTTTTACACCAAATCTCTCAGGATCATAAAGCGGAGTTAGGGCAGCCAAAACTTCTATATCACAGCCATTACAGGCACCAGTATTAAAATGAGCTACCCATGGAGAATACTTAATAATTTTTATTCTCTCCACTCATCGACCCCGTTCAATACCAATGCATTATTAGGATAATAAGAATTAGTTTAGGTTAGCCGAACCACACTATTTAGCTAAATTGTTAACGAAATACCCATATACTATTTGACCAAAAGCTATACCTCCATCATTAGGCGGTATCTTTTTTGGAAGATAAACCTCTATACCGTATTCCCTCAAATAATTAGATAAGCCTCTATATATTATCGAGTTTACAGCTGCACCACCACTTAATACAATCTTAGAAGAAATACTTCTCGAGCCATACAAGTATTTTTTAACAACATAGCCGAATGCTTCTCCTAATCTATACTGGATAGTATACGCTATATCTTTCCACGAGTACTTCGATAAATTATTAATTATTTCTAAATAAATTGAGCCGGTATCTATAATGTATTCTCCATTAACCATTTTTACATTATAATAGAAGCTATCGAGTAATCTACCTTTTCTAGAAAACGCTTCTAGTTTTATAGCAGGTTCTCCTTCATAGCTTCTATAGCTACAAATATTGAGTAGAACGGAAACTCCATCCAAAAATCTTCCAGTACTCGATGTATACGTTTTCACTCTCTTAGATCTTATTACTTTAACCATTGTCTGTAGCTCCTTTATGCCAAGAGGCACTTTTTTATCTAGTTCAAACAATTTAATTATCTTAGTGAGTTCACTATCGTTGAAGTACTTTGAGATAACTGAAACAACGAAACGTGCTGGATAATAAATAGTTCTATCACCGCCAATTAGGGGCTGGTTTTCTAAATGACCTATTCTTCTATAATAGAGATTATTTCCATTAGACCTATGCGGATCTACATATATTACTTCTCCACCCCATATATTACCGTCGTCGCCATATCCTGTACCATCTATAGCTATTCCTACGAAGGGCTCTAGAATACCCCTATCTACAGCAGCGCCTAGAACGTGAGCTACATGATGCTGCACTTCAACAACATTACTATTCTTGCTATAGTAATTCAGTAATTCCCGCGACATATAATGAGGATGCTTATCGACAACAACAATGCTTTCATTAATAGATATTTTATAGTTAGCTATAAAATAATCCATATACTTCTTCAAATCATTCAACGTCTCTAAATCATCTACATCCCCAATATATTGAGTTAATACTACTTTATCGTCAAAACCTATTGCTCCACAATTCTGTTTCTCTCCACCTAAAGCAATATATTCATTAGCTAGTTTAAAAGGAAGTTTTATCCAAAGAGGTGCATATCCACGGCTTCTACGTAGAAAAACTATGTTATCTCCAGTAAATCTAATAACAGAGTCGTCGACTCTATTCACAATCTCTCTATCGTGGTATAGTACATAGTCTACAATATGAGATAATTTCTTAAAAACACATTCTTCAGTTATACACATAGGTTTTCCATGAACATTGCCGCTAGTCATTATAAGGAATTTATCTCTTACTTGCTCTAGTAGTAGATAATGTAATCCAGTATAAGGTAGAAAAACACCTTCTACATCTAAACCTGGAGAAACATACTTAGAAACAGGAGTATCTTCTTTCTTTGGAAGTAGAACAATAGGTTTCTGAGGAGATTCTAAGACCTTCCTAGCTAAATTATTTAAGTAAACCAGTCTTTCGAGAACCATAGTATTCAATGCCATTATAGCAAAGGGTTTTTGCGGTCTCTTCTTTCTCTCTCTAAGTTTTAGAACAACGTTGTCGTCTGTAGCCAAAGTTGCTATATGGTATCCACCAATGCCTTTAATAGCAACAATATATCCTTCATCAATGAGTTTAGCCGTATAATTAATTGGGTCTTTGACGTCAATAAGCTCTCCTCTATTATCTGTTAAATAGAGTTTTGGTCCATCACGGGGACAACTTATACCTTGTGCATGGTATCTCCTAATATTATTGATATCCTTGTACTCCCTCAGACATTCACTACATAAACGATACTTGCGCATAGAAGTATTTTCTCTATCATATGGTATCCTGTACATCATAGAGAATCGGGGTCCACACCAAGCACAAGAATTAAATGCGTATCTATACCTCCTATTATTTTTGTCAAGGATTTCTCTTAAACAATCACTACATATAGAGAAATCAGGGGGGATCATGGATCGTTTTATTGTTTCTTTACTACTCTTTAGTATAGTGAACTCTCTGTATCCTCTCGGTTTCTCAAAATAGATCTCTACTTCATCTATAATTGAAGTAGGCGGTTTTAGAGTATACAACATTTTTACGAAATTCTGAATAGATTCGTAATCTCCTTCAATCCATACTTCTACTTCTGAGCCTCCTACATTCCTTACATACCCTTTTAATTTGTTATAGTATGCTATACGGTGTATAAAGGGTCTGAAGCCTACTCCTTGTACAAGTCCTGTAATTACTAGTTTTAATGCAATCACTTCTGGAAAACCTTTTAACTAGTTTTAATAGCCTCTTCTAATTCTCTCCATAAATTAAGTATTGTCTCTAATTCACTAGCATCTATCTTAGATATAGCCATACCCGCGTGAACAATAACGTAGTCGTGGGGTTTTATGTCTTCACTTGTAACAATAACTACTTCTCTAACTACTCCGCCTATTCTAACCTTAGCTATTCTTAACCCTGTTTCTCTAGCATGTATTTCTAGTACTTCTCCTGGTACACCTAAACACATATACTTACACCTCTAGCATATTCTTGGGAGATTCAAGGAACTAGCTCTTAGTATCATTTTACCGCCGACTTCAGTCTTTAACACAACTTTTCCTCTAAGAATACTATCCGAGGGTTCAGTGACTTCCCCTATAATTGAAGCATGTACTTCTCCTACTTTCTTAAGTTCTTCAGTAAATTCTTCAGCAACATCATTTTTTATAGCGAATACAGCTACTCCTTCACTCGCTACTTGGAGAGGATCTATTCCTAGTGAGTCAAGGAAAAACCTTACTTCATCTCTTATGGGTATAAGGCTTCTATCTACTACTATAGTATAGTTGCTTCCATGGATCCATTCATTAAGTGTAGCAGCTAAACCACCTCTAGTAGGGTCTCTAGCAGCATCAATATAATCTATGTACTTCTCTATTACAGGTAGTATGTGGATTAATGGTTTTGAATCACTTTTTAGTTCTTTTACTTCATCCAACATACCTAGTTGAGCAGCCAGTATCACAGAACCATGTTCAGCAATAGGGCCTGTAATAACAATTTTATCGCCACTACTAAGCTTATTATCAACTATAGGTTTACGAGATAAACCTATACCTACAGATGTTATAACAATCTTGTCTAAACTACCTTTGGGCATAACCTTGAAATCTCCGCCTATAAGGGCTATATTATACTTTACTAATATACTTGTATACGAATTTATTATCTCTCTTAACTGGTCTACAGAGAAACCTTCTTCAACAACAATAGAATCCATGAAAGCTATTGGTTTTGCAGCCATTACTACTAAGTCATTTATTGTTCCAGAGGCCGCTAAACTACCTATATTTCCTCCGGGAAAGAATAGGGGATTTACTGTAAAAGAATCAGTTGTAAACACAATATGTTTTCCATCAACAGCTATTGAAGCTCCATCATCTAATTCCTCTAATCCTATACCACTTAATGCTCTCCTCAACGACCTGGGAATTCTATCAACAATTAATTTCTTTACAATAAACCAGCTATCTTCACCGCCAGCGCCATGAGCTATAGTTATTCTATCCATAGTCAAGAAAAACCCTCCTTCACTACCTCTATACCATATAACACGTTTATATATGCACTACATCATCAATAATTTATAGAAATATATACTTTATACAGAATAATAATCTTAATTTCAATTAAGATAGTCTATAAACAAGAATATGTAAAACAGAGTCATAAATACTTAGACTGAAGTGTACGCCATGGCTTCAAGTTTATCTATAGAACCTAGGGCATTGTTATTGTTATTTCTAGGATTATTGCTAACAGTAAATATAGCTGTATGGATAAAAGGTCTTCTCAATATAAAGAAGAGTTTATCTATAGTAAAAAACAGTATTAGCGTCTTAAAAACACGTTCTAAAAAACCAGTATCAATTATCATACCCGTTAGAAATGATCATAGTATTAGTGGATTACTTGAAATACTATTAAAAAGATCCAATAATACTGTTAAAGAAATAATTGTTGTCGACGATAATAGTGAGGATTGGATAAAAGATGTAGTACTGAGATACTCAAAGAGAGATAAACGAGTAAAATATATAAGGTTAGAAGGTTTACCGAAAGGATGGGCTCCTAAAAGCTATGCTTGCTACATAGGCTACCTCAATAGCAGTAGTCCAGTAATTTGTTTTCTAGATGCAGATACTCTACTCTACGATCCAGAACTATATATGTCTCTGGTTAAGGGCGTTGGAAATGATATGGTATTGTCATTTATGCCTGAATTCGTTTGTAATACAAGAAGATGCCGTATAGCTGAAACAGTATTAACTACTTTCTCCCACGCCTTCCTAGGCTTCGACAAAGTAAGTGATCCAAATAACAAACTCGCCTGGTACTATGGATGCTGCTGGTGTATTAGTAGAGACTTGTACGAAAGAATAGGTACTCACTACATAGTTAGGAATAGTATTGTTGAAGATAGAGACTTAGCCGAGCATATAAAGGAGAATAAGTATAGAATCGTTGTAGTATATGCTCCAGGGCTTATAGGGACTCTTTGGTACGACGACCTAAGTAGCTCCATTAATGTATTATCTCGAGTACTAAGGAGACATGGTTTAAAGAAGAAAGCATTTAGTTCAGCAGTCCTAGTATTTCTAGGCTATTATCTACCTATAGTATCTAGTATAGTAGGCTTACTACTACATAGTCTCCCTATAGCAGTACTAGGTATAACCAATTATGCAATACTTGCTCTAAACCACTACTTTGGAGCAAAAATCAATAAATATAGTAGCATTTATGCACTGATAGCTCCTCTCCTAGGAATACTACTTGTAAAGGGAATTGTTGAAGCATATAAGAGGAAATACATTGAGTGGCGTGGGAGAATCTATGACAAAGAATATTTCTAAATAAAGTATGGAAATATAGTTTTATCCTTTACACTTATCTACTACATCAACTATAGTTTTAGTTATAGACTCTATAGATTTTTTCACGCGACTACTTATCTCTAATCCTATACCTATGTTTTCTACAACAATTCCTAGAACAACAATGTTTTTGGCTAATCCCATTTTCCTAAGATAATTTATTGCAAGACCTACTGGTATTGTATGAGTAGTAGTTAATGAATAATCTCTTAGAGCGTCAATACCATAAATAAGTACTATATCGCCAGGTTTATAATTCTCTACAACTACGCCATCAATCAATAATATCTTCTCCATTTTCCTATCAATTATATCAGAGATACAGTTTTCAAGACCATATACACACTTTACTGAATCAATACCGTTCTTAACTAGTTCATCACAAATTACTAGACCTAGTCTATCATCGCTTCTCAACTCTGAGCCAAGACATACAATACTGTATTTATTTATACATAAGAGTCTATAGAGTTCTTTATATAAGTCATTGAGAAACCTAGTATTTTTATTAGCCATAAAAATACACCAATTCATAAACTATATTATTTACATTATTGTAGATGCTATTTTCTCGATGCTCTTATAGAATAGAGTCTTCTCCATCTCCTTTACATTGCCGATGTATTTATCAATATCTTTTTCATAGGGAATAAATCCTAGGTATTTTACTCCATATTTCTTGGTTATTTCATGTATTCTAGCACTTACTTGTTCTCCTCTATACATGTTCTCTATAACTCCTAGTACTTCTACTCTATAGTCAATGAGTAGCTGAAGCAGTCTTTCCAAAGATTTTATTGATAAAGGACTAGGTGTTGTAACTACTATAGGCCGTATTCCTCTAAAGTAGTTAAGTACATCAAGTACTTCATCCGATGTACCAGGGGGTGTGTCTATAATTAATGCATCTAGTGACCCCCATATGGTTATTGCCAGTATTTCCCTGATTACATTATCTATTTCGTCTCCTCTAAGAGGCAGAGGCTTATCTTCTTCAATAAAATATGCTACACTCATAAAGTAGATACCGTGTATACTAGGGGGTATGAGCCCTTTTTCTTCCCTAGGCTTTACTTCACTAGTATTAATTCCAAGCACTATATGGGCTGTAGGATTTGTTATATCTAGGTCAAGTAGAGCTGTCTTCAAGCCTTGTTTACCTAGAGAATAAGCTAAAAGTGTTGAAACTAGGGTTTTTCCTACTCCACCTTTAGGGCTCATTACAGGGATTATTGTTCTTACATTAGCGAGTCTCTTCTCGATTACTGATAACCTGGGATCACTTAATGACGATCTCAAGTATTCTTACACCCCTCCCCTTCACTACTTCAAAATCACGAGAACCGCAACGAGGGCATTTTATGAAGGAATGAACTGCTTCAGGAACAAAATGTATAGATTCCTTAATCCATTCATCTAATTCATCTAGATTCATTCTCCACGTATACCCGCATCTTCTACACTTAAACAGTATATCTTCATCAACAAACTCTATATTATTGACAACTACGCCTTCCTGCTTAAGTAGTTCTGTTAGAGCAAAAGAAAATATCTCTCTATCTATACTTTGTAGTTTCCCTAAACCCACAACCAGCTTCTCTACATACTTGCCATTAATGGACTTCATATGATTCTTCAAATACTCTACAAGAGCCTCTGCTAATGCCCATTCATGAACCAATTCAAGACCCCTAGTATATTCCGTGCCGTAGACCCGGGAGAAAAATAGTGTTTATTCAGAGTTTTAAAGGTATGTTTTCAGCCCATATTCTACAAGTACCTTCTACACTAACCATGCATGGTCCATAGGGTTTCTCTGGAGTACAAGCACGTAGGAAGAGAGGGCATTGAGTAGGTTTTATAAGTCCTAGAACTACTTCTCCACACTTACACCCCGGTATATTGTCCTTGTACTCCTTTTCCTCTAAACCAAATATTCTATGGGCATCATGGCTTGAATACTCTTTACTTAGTACAGCACCGCTTTTATCTACTAAGCCTATTCCACGCCAATAAGCATCTATTACTTCATATACTTCAGCTATTAGTTTACGGGCATACAAGTTTCCTTCAGGCTTCACAACTCTACGATACTCATTAATTAGCCCAGGTCTTCTATCACGTAGCATTTTCAAGATAAAGTATATTGAGAGCAATACATCAATAGGCTCGAACCCAGATACTACAACAGGAACATTATATTCCTTCGGCAAAAACTCCCATGCTCTAGAACCTACTATAGCCGATACATGGCCTGGGGCAATTACTCCATGTAATATAATGTCCCCGCTATATTCATTAAGTAAATACTCCATTATCGGAGGAGTGAATCTATAAGCTGATAAAACTACTAGATTTTCAGGAACCTCCCCCCTATAGAGTATTTCGGCTGTCGTCGGCATAGTAGTTTCGAATCCTACTGCAAAGAATATGTATTTCCTATTTTTATTCTCTCTAGCTTTTCTAACTGCATCATAAAAACTATACACTACTTCAACAGAAGCTCCTTTAGAACGAGCATCATATAGGCTTCTAATATGCTTCAATGAAGTACCTGGAAGCTTGTATGCATCACCATAAGTTAGTACAGTATATTCTTCAAAACTCAATTTAATCAGAAAGTCAACATAGTATCCAGGCGTTATACATACAGGGCATCCAGGGCCCGCAATTAACTCAATTGATTCTGGCATTAAACTTCTTATGCCATAATGGGTGATAGTCCATTCATGTGTACCACAGAAATTCATTATCTTTATTCTATCGTATCCCTCTATTCTACCAGCTAGTTCATGAATTTTCTCCACTATATCTCTAGCCAAAGGATTTCTTTCATAGAGTTTCTTAATTAATACATCAATGCCTACATTCATCTTCATAACGATCATCTATTGTATGACTATTAATACACAGGCTATTAAAACATACTTTAATTCGTGTTAATAGCTTTATTTATCTCTAACAGACTATACTCTATTACATCTAATACGAGATCCCGGAGACTATATATGTTGTACACTGGTTTTACTTCGTTAATCAATTTAGTTCTTAAAAGAAGATCCCCTATAGGAGGTATATGGATGAAAATAGCTTTTGCATTATTCATGCTAGCCCAGTAATAAATTGTATAGGCTACTGCATTACACAAATATGTCCCAAGAGTATTTGAAACAGCTATACTATAGCCCTTGTTTAACAAGAATTTATATAATTCATAAACATTTATTTGAGCCTCCATAACCATAGGCCCTTCTTCAATTATTTTAACTACACTATAGCGTTCTTGCCGTATACTCCTATACAGATAAGCGTTTATTGAAGAAACTTCTAGTAGAGGAATATTAGTTCTAGGACTAAGCCCTAGAGAAACTATTATAGCTGGCCTGAGTTTCTCAAGTAGCCTATGTAGTTCTCTTAAGGCTTTTTCAAATGAAACCTCTAATTCAACACCTCTTACCCTATACCCTTTTATTATCAAACCATCTAGCATGTTTGCAATTAATCCTGAAGGATTAGGATAGTATCTAATGTACTTCTTTCCCCGATACCAGTCAAAACCTGTAACTAAAATGTTTCTAGAGGATTGCATTAGCTTTACCCTCTCAAGACTCTATTTCTTTACTTAGGAACTCAAGAACTTCCTTAGCTCTAGAAATAGCTCTAGAAATAATCCGGTCTTGAAAGGAGCTAGTACTGTTTATAAACTGCAATAATTCTCTATAAATACTCTGTAGCTGCATGAATCTATGGTTATTAGATAAAGGTTTCTCAGCCTGTAGTTTAGGATTACCCTCCATAAATCCTTCTGGATAATACCAGTCCTTGAACCATGTAAATCCACGTTTTAATAACTTATAGCCTAGCCTCGTAGCTACAATAGGAATTCCCTTCTCCAGTGCTTTCAAAGTCTCATAGTCTCTATAGTATTCTATGAAAAGTCTCTCACCAGGTTCTAAAACACTTGCTAGAAAATCTAGTATAGTATCTTCTATAGTACTATCGAAATAGTTTATTCTCTGGCTCCCCAGCAGGATCGAGTTGTTAATATTAAATACTTCAATCCACGGCCTATAATAAGGTGGTCTTCCAAAGAATACCTTCATATGAAGTAGTTCAACTACGTAATCACCGGAAGATATACTAAATATAATGTTTCGTTCTTCTCTAAATCTACCTTGAAAAACACGTGACACTATGATAATATAGGAATTCACCTTAAGTCCTTCATCAATGATTTTACGGATTAAGTTTTTCTTCATAGACTACACACAATATTCCTTTAGCTTCCTATAATCTCTATCTTAACAATATTATTGATATAGAGTCGTTATATAAATTCCTTTTAAAGAAACTTAATTGGTTTATCTACAATCTATACTTGAGCTTTATCCTGAGTGAATGCCAAACTATGTGATAGTGTTGGACATGAGGTTCTAGTTCTAGTAAATACTTTTTATCTTCTTCATAATACTTGGCTCTCCAATATTCTTCTCCAGCAAAAGCTTTTACAGCTTCAATGTTTTCCCAGTAAGATACAACCATAATATGTGTTACATCGCCCTCAGGCTTCATCATAACAGTAACTCCTAGATTACCTTTGGTCCTCTCAATATCAGGTATTATATGCTCTATTAGATACTCGTAGTACTTCTCAGCATCCTTACTTCTAACTCTACCATGCCATATACGAGCTATAATAGGAGCTTCTTCAAAACTCATGTTTCCACCTCACCTAAGAAAGTATTTATGGAGCTTAATATAAAATACTACGGTATTTATACAATTAATTACCTTCACGATATCGAAGTTATTCAAGAAATATTGTATCTAGCTATAATGCTTAGAGCACTTAGACATAAGGATATATATGCTATATCAATACATGAAAAAGCCTATTCCATAACTCGTGATGAAGGATTCATAGATTTCCTAAGAAACAACAATTTGCTAACAAACCGTATAATCAAGCTTTAGAAAAATACCATAAATGAATGAGGAATACATTTCATTATT
>WAML01000008.1 GCA_015522345.1 Desulfurococcales archaeon | reverse complement strand
GGTATAGCTATAGCTACTACTTGGCTATTAGATACATTGCCTATGACGCTTCCATCTACTTCTAGAGCACTGCTGGCCTCTTTCAGGCTACTGCTCATTGCTTCCTTGCTTTTTTGTGTTGTGAAGAATCCCATGTTTAGTGTTACGAATGCTAGTGCTGCTGCTACTATTACGAATGCTATCAATACTATAGCTGCTTCAATACCAACTATACCTTTGTACCTGCGCCTCATGCCTATTTACCCCCCGGATCCTCCTTTTCCCCACCCTCTTCCCTTACCCTTTTTCGACTCTGGGTTTAGACTTGGGGATGGCCTCCGCTAAAGTATGTCTGAATAAGTCGATTGACAATCGAAAACGTTGTTGATGGTGTTTTCATGGTTTCTTAGGGTTGGAGTGTCGCCATCAACTTGTTGATGTATGCATGTGCTCGTAGTTTTTGTGTTACCTTATATTATAATATAAGGAATCTTTTACTTGGGGAAAGAAATGGCGTTAGCAGAGAAGATAGAAGTGCTACGGAGAATCGATAGCATCATTGATTTTAATAGAGCAACAGCACAATTAAGGATCTTGATAGTATTGAATAATAGTGAATTATCAATAGACGAACTTGTTAAGAAGACAGGCCTTAAGAGGAAAACCATTCTTGATGCCGTAAGAAAGCTTGAGATAAAAGGCTTGGTTGAGAGAGACAAGGATAAGTATAGACTAACCGAGTTAGGTAGAAACATATATAATTCATTGAGAAGCATTGCCATAGGAAAACCAGCCCCTCTACCCTCGAAGCCCATTATAAGAACTATATACTATGACACATATGACCAGTTGCTCAACGTAATATACATGCTTAAGGCAGTAAAAGTGCTTGGTAAGAGAAAGAATAAGCCAATGACTTTGAAAGACCTGGCTAAAAAAGTCGGTGTTTCTCAGGTGACTCTAGGAGACCACATTGCCAAGTTCATGTACGGCGAGTTAAAGATATTTGAGAAATTATATGACATAGATAATAGGAAAGTCTACTATAGACTAACAGAGCTAGGGCTTAAACTCTACAACGCATTATATCCTAGTAAGAGAAAGAAGTATAAGAGACTAGTTACTGTACTCTCGTTACTTGTAGGATTGACGGCATCACTTACCTTAGCACTACTTGTCAAATAACAATACTAGTTACCCAGCCTTAACCACTTCTATATAACGATATTTACTGATAATTTCTAGTATATACTCGTTCGTATGGGAACTATAAGTCCTTGTACTTTAATAAAATATCGTTTTCGTCTACTGGTCGCTGTCTCTCGGAGAAATAAATAGTTTTGATAACGACATTATTCCTTGAAGAACATAGTATAGATACTATAGATAAAACAAAGCCATAGATTGTGCCAGCGAAGGGAGGCTGAGAGCTATGGGGTTTAGTAGTATAGTTGCCGAGGGTATTATGTTGGTTGCAGTAGTTATTGCTTCAGCTGTATTCGCGTCTGCTATAGTAGATAGAATGAACCAAGTTAATGAAGCCATTAAAATGTCTATGAAGCAGCAGGCAGAGACTATAATGACTAAGATTGCTATAGCTTATGCTACATATGATGATAGTATTGGTTTATTCATTATATATGTTAAGAATATTGGAAAATACCCTATAACCGCTATTAATAAACTAAATGTCTACTTCGGAGAATACGGTAAAGCCCAACTATACACCTACGACTACGATGGCTCACTAGCTCCTGGCGAATGGAGTTATGTAGAAATTGATGGAAAGAAAACAGGTGTGTGGGAACCTGGAGAGACTCTCGAGATACTCATATACAATACTACGGCTATAAACGATCCTTGTTACATAAAAATAGTTACTCCATCAGGCGTCTACGCCGAAGACGAATTTATGACGAAGCTCAGGTGATCTTAAGAGAATGTTTATTTCTTGGTGTGAAAGACTATGTTTAAGAAGAATAAGAGAAACAATAAGACAGGCAATGGCTTCCTAGACGTACTTGTTCTAGGAGTAGGCATTATATCTGCTATATTCTTACCTGAGTACCTTAGATTTATACCCATAATAACATCCATGATGTTATTTGTACTAAGGCGTGTATGGAGAATTCTTAAATCTAAGGTACTTTTATACGAGATAGACGATGATCTAGTTTATTTAATTACGCACATGTATGCTGTTTCTACAGGCAAACCCCCTAGAAAAAGACTTTTCTGGTTAAACAATATTGCTGGAGGATATGGTATATATGATAGGTATCTCAGAAAGATCGCTAACTTAGCCGTCGAATGGGGATATGGATTTAATAAAGCTATTAGAATAGTAGTTAGAGAGGTTAAGAATAAGGTATTTAGAGACTTCCTACTACGTCTTGGAGAAATACTTAATATAGGTGAGGACCCGGAGCGATTCCTCGATGTAGAAAGAAGGGCGTTCCTGACAGAGTATCAGGCTCACTATGGAAGAGTTATAGAAGCTACAAAGTTATTACTTGGAGTATACACTTCTAGTGTATCAAGTGCTATATTCCTTGTGATAACATTCCTTATATTCAGTCTATTATTCTCTACAACACCAAATACAATAATATTTGTCTACATAGGTATAGCTATGGCCTTAGGCTTACTAATATACGTTATATATAGAGTATTGCCACGTGATAGAGTAACTCATACAATGGGTATATATCCTCCCGAGAGGAAAAGATACAGACTGCTCCTCACCATAGGTATGGCACTCAGTATAGTGACAGGCTTATATGTATACACCGCTACTGGAATACCTAGTCTAGCAATGGCTCTCGGGGCAGCTCCTCTTTTACTACCTGGATTCTATGCTAGACGTATAGAGAAGAAAATACGTGAAATAGAGGCTTTCTTCCCGATATTCATCCGTAGCTTCGGCCTCACATACGCTACTGTACCCCATGTTCCAACAGCTCTCTCCTCTGTACTCAGGAGTGACTATGGTCCTTTAACTCGTTATTTAAAGAGATTGCTTGCGAGACTATCATTGGGAGTAAGTCCTAGGATATCCTGGCTTAGATTTATAGGTGAGACCTGGAGTGAGATGATTAGAAGAAATATAAATATTGTATATGATTCCATAGACGCTGGAGGAAATCTCGCTGAAGTAGGTACCGTGCTTAGCGAAACTACTTTTAGAATACTTGATATGAGAAAGCAAAGAGTACAAGTAAGTAAGGCCTTTGAGTCAACAATATATATTATACACACGCTATTCTCAGCAGTACTATCATTTATATTATCTCTAATGAATATCTTCTATCTATTAATAACAACTATACAGCAGTCATCAGCCTATGTTCCATCAGTACTACCTTTCCAGCCTATACCAGTTGAACTCGTTGATATGATAACCCCTGTATTCATAATAGTACTAGCAATACTTAATGCAACTGTAATAAAGGTCGCTCAAGGAGGTATGTACGAGACTGTATGGGTTCCTCTAGCAATACTATTATTCATAAGCGGAGTTGTAATGCAGTCAATGCAAACACTAGCTGAAACACTATTCTCTGGAATACTAGAAATAGTACACATAGTTGAAATAACGTGAGATAAAGAATAGGATAATGGTATAATAATAACAAAAATACTTTAGCTCTCAAATTCTCTATAATTTTTTCAAGCGGGTCATAAATTATATTTAATGAATCAGTAATAGAAATATGACCAATAGAAGTTCTTTTATATGACTGCTGGATTGTATAGGTAATTATTTAATGACATTTTACTTTATTTCGTCTGTTAGTCGCTAGATTCGTTAAGGTAAATAAAAACATGTATGAAACTATACATGATGCTCTCGTATGTATAGTTACCTAATACAGTCCACGAACTATGCTTGAGCGACTAAATAGAGGTGCTGTAGTATGAGTGGAAGTAGTTGGATAGTAATTATTAAGCTGACTCTACTATTAATGTTATTGATTGCTTCACCTCTGGCAATACCTGTTGTAAAATCTCATTCTCTACTGTATATTGGACAGGATAAGATTTGGAGAGAAGTAACGATAACGATCAGTTCAGACTACATAGTCAATATTAGGCTTTCGCTGGATAAAGATGATGTATATTGGGATATGAGTGGACCTATAGAGGTATATGTAGAAGCTACGGCAACCAAGTATTCAGAGAATGTATCTGAGACACACATAATTCTGCATATAGGGTTCATTATAGATAATAACGTAGTCGACTATAACGACTACTATGTGGGTTCATTATCTAAGTCAAGGAACTATCTCGCCAATACTATATACATATATCCTACTCCAACGCTAGTACATAAGTTATTGAATTTAACAACAACTTTAGTTCAGTTAAAACCTAGTATAACGTTATCTACTATATGGTCCACCGATGAAGGAGAAAACGTTGACATAGTACAATCGGAGTCTATGACGCCTTTTACGGTGTATGTTGGCTTAGAGAAGGCACTAGAGTATTCTAGATATAGGATAGAGTATTCTAGAATAATATTGAGTGATAAATACATTGTTTCAATAAAATCACGCACTTATTATAAATGGGATATAGATACAGAAACGCCTAGTATCTCTCTAGAAATAAAGCCTATGTATTTAGGTACATCCGTTATAAACGTGTTTATGAAGACCTATACTGTCGATAAACAACTGTTATCTTCAGAATACCTAGGTGAATTAAGGAATTCTACAACATCTATTGAGAAAGAAGTATATTTACCAAGTGATATAGTTAAAGCATATTCTCAAACAAGAGGATACGTTATTGTGAGCCTAGAGCTAATACTTAGTGATGAAGCAAGTGAACAAGCTATAGTCCTATCATACATACTGAAATGTACTTACGGAAAACCATCACTCTCCATAGACCTTGAACTACCTGAGACAATATATTCTGGCGTACCTGTTAGAGCAACTATCATTATTAGGAATAATGATTTGGAAAGAATATATGTTAAGGAAATAACTATAGAGTTCAATGATTACAAATACGAGATTCCTATAGATAAGGTACTTAGTGTAGGAGATACTCTTACTAAAGAAATAATGCTTAGGTTTAACGTAACTGGTAGAGTAGAGCTTAGATTAATTGCTAAAGCACTACTGCTTGAGAGATACATGGAGCTAGATATTAGTAAGTCTATCAATTTATATATAGTTAATCC
>WAML01000007.1 GCA_015522345.1 Desulfurococcales archaeon | reverse complement strand
CTATATGAAGAGGCGTAGTTCTTTAATCCATAATCATAATAATGTTAAGTAACTCCACTACAATATATAGGTTTCCAGAATGATATTATCTAGAAGCTTATTCAAACTCTATTGATGCATCTAAACTAAATTTCTTCATAAGATCGGTTTTTAACTCTTTTACTTTCTTAATTAATTCTTTATAATCTATATTATTTCTGGGAACAAGTACTATATCTCCATGGTATAGTCTAGAATGTATTCTCCTTATCTTAATAGATTTGACCTTAAAGCCTTGTGATTCAATGAATTCTCTTACATTATTAATGTATTTTGTTGGAGGAGCTATATCACTTATATTCATGATCACGTCTCTGGCTACGCTATAGAGTTCTATAAACAAGTATGTAGCGAGTATGATTGCTCCAATATAGTCTATTAGATAACTATAGAGGGCTCCAGCTAGACTAGACGCTATAACTACAAGGCTCTCTAGTAGCTCGCTTACAGTAAATACCGTGTAGGGTGTAAGGAATTCACTTATTTTCCTAGCAACAACTATGGCTAGTGAATAAAATATAAATCCTAGAATAGCAAGAAACGGAGCTTCAATACGTACTTGATATTCTTTGAAACTAATGAGGTTCATGACTACAATACCTGCCACAAAAGAATAGGCTAGAATAGATATAATAGCGCCTCCAAAACCAAGTTTGTAGTGCCCATAATGGTGATCTCTGTCAGGTGGTAGAAGACTTACTTTATAGAAATAAATAGATGCAGTTAACGCAATAAAATTAGCTATACAAGTCATAGCATCTACAAATAATGCCTTAGAACCATAAAATATGCCTCCAACTATCTTTACAAACCCACCAGAAAAAGAAAGCATAAGCACTAGAATAATTAAATACCTTTTGTTCATGTACTATGACCCCATGTCTATAGTATACATCAACTACTTATGACATTATTTTAATTTTAAAGTCGTCTATGTAGAGGGGGTTGTTGTTCTTATTGATGTGTAGTAAGGGTTTTAAAGTATTTGTTTTAATTATATGTAATTACATAGTAGGGATTGTCTGGGTGTTGGTGGTTTGACTGGAAAGTCTAGGAGGTATACTACTGTTTCTATTCCTGTTACATTGTATAATAGGATTAAGAAGCTTATTGAGGGAACTGGGTTTACTAGTGTGTCTCAGTATGTAACGTATGTTTTGAGAGAAGTTGTTGCTGCTCATGAGGAATCTAGGTATGAAGAACCTTTCTCTGAAGAAGATAAGAAGAAGATTATTGATAGACTGAGGAAGCTCGGGTACATATAGAGTTGTAGGTGATAGTGCATGGTTTCTAAGCCTCATGGCGGTCGATTAGTTAATAGAGTTGTAACTGGTAAGCGTAGAGAACATTTGCTCGCTGAAGCCCACGAGCTCCCGGGTATAGATATTGGTTATG
Organism: Desulfurococcales archaeon; assembly: GCA_015522345.1. Classification (GTDB taxonomy): domain Archaea; phylum Thermoproteota; class Thermoprotei_A; order Sulfolobales; family Desulfurococcaceae; genus WAML01. The sequence goes on along the minus strand of WAML01000007.1, from coordinate 3,450 downwards.
AGAAACTTATTGATGTAATGGATATAGCTCATGGAGTATTTAGTCCTCTTGAAGGATTTCTTACTAGAGAAGACTATATCCATGTACTCTATGACATGAGGTTATCCAATGACATTCCATGGACTATACCTATAGTACTAGATGTCGATCCCGGGGAGATAGAGGGTGTTAAAGAAGGAGATGATATAGCGCTAAAGTATGGTGGTGAACCAGTAGCTATACTTAAAGTTGAAGAAATCTATGAATGGGATAAAAGAGAGTATGCAGTAAGAGTATATAAGACAGATGATCCAAGACATCCTGGTGTAGCAAAGACTTTCTCTATGAAGAAACTATTGATTGGTGGAACAATAGATTTGTTAAAGGATATAGAGCATCCGCTAAGCCATAGAATACTATGGCCTATTGAGACAAGGGTCTTATTTAGAGAAAAGAAGTGGAAGAACATAGTTGCTTTTCAGACAAGGAATGTACCGCATAGAGGCCACGAATATGTACAAAAGGCTGCACTAACTTTTGTAGATGGGCTCCTAATACATCCTCTCATTGGTTGGAAGAAGAAAGGTGATTATAGAGATGAAGTAATTTTTGCAGCATACGAAGTATTGATAAAACACTATTACCCCAAGGACGTAGTTGTTCTAGCAGGACTACTAATGAACATGAGGTACGCTGGACCAAGGGAAGCAATACACCATGCAATAGTTCGTAAGAACTTTGGGTGCACACACTTCATCGTCGGTAGAGACCACGCTGGTGTAGGAGACTTCTATGGCCCATATGAAGCTTGGGAAATCTTCGATGAATTCCCAGATCTAGGCATAACTCCCTTATTCATAAGAGAAGCATTCTACTGTAGTAAATGCGGTGGAATGGTTAATGAAAAAATCTGTCCCCACGAAGAGAAGTACAGGATTAGGATAAGTGGTACAAAATTGAGGAAAATGATTAGAGAGGGAAAGATGCCGCCAGAGTATATGATGAGGCCCGAGGTAGCGAAGACTATTATGAGTTTTGAAAAACCGTTTGTAGAATAAAAGAGTCTTCTACATTTTCTTCATTAAAGCTATAGTGGCTACGACTACAATCTCTCGTAAGCTCTACAGTTATATCATATTTGTTCTTAATGAGAAGTTCTTTAACCAGTTCATTATTTGTGTATACTTTGTTTTCTCTACAATACATGGTGTTCTCTATACTTCATGGAGTGCATATTGACTTCTTGTTTGTAGCATAGAATTAGCTTACTGGGCTAACTAGTTCCGGTACATATAATTAGTTCTCTAATACTGTAGTCACAATAACTGTATCAAGAACCTAATCTACTGTTACCAACTACTATTAGAGCAGTCAAGTACTTGGTTAGCAGGTTATAGTATTTCATTTTATTTATGGAAAAATATAATGTGTTAAACAATGCCCAATGGTTCATCACCTAGCCTAAAGTATATTTTCTATTATAGATGCAATGTCTTCTCTAGATACTTTAACTGGTGAACTAGCGATCCAGTTCTTGAATACCTTGTTTTCTGTAGCCATTTTAACAATATCTCTTATATCATCTCTAGAGAATCCATAGTCGCTTAGTCTCTCCTTAAACCCTATTTCTTCTAGGAATTTATTGTAGGCTTCTCTAGCTTTTGCAGCATCTTCTACTATAGGTCTAAGACTTGGATCTAAGGGTTTTAATATTCTCGACATAGTCTCTGGGTTTACTTTATAGAAGTACTCCATTAACTCTCTATATAAGATCCCCAGTCCAGCTCCATGGGGGAGCTTAGGCTCTAATCCACTGAGTATATGCTCTAGTGCATGTCCTAAATGCGTTCCTGAGTGGTCTATACTTATTCCAGCGAGCATTGATGCATAGAGTAGCCAGTACCTAGCCTCTACATCACTTGGCTTATCTAGTGCTTTCCCTAGATACGCTACTATATACTTGATCGCCTCGCTATCCAGTAGTATAGTGTATGGCGATGACCTATAGGACGTAGCTGATTCTACTGCATGTGCAAAAGCATCTAGTGTTACATATATTGTTTGGTTTAAGGGAAGTGTTGTAGTATATCTTGGGTCGTCTATAGATATATTTGGGTAACCTGCCTCCATACCAAGCTTCTCATTTGTCTCAGGAATAGTTGCTACAGCCCATCTATCAATTTCTGTCCCAGTACCATGGGTTAAGTTAACTACGTATAGAAGCGGTTTATCAACAATACATTTTTCCTCACCATAAAGGTATTTCCTCGGATCCCCTCCACAGACCATCAACGACCTAGCGATCTTTGTAGCATCTATAACACTTCCTCCACCAATAGCTATAAATCCACTACTCTCAGATTCCTTATACGCCTCTACAATCCTTTTTACATCATCTATAGTGGGATTAGGGTTTATTCCATTGAAAACACTATGGTCTACACCGATTTCTTTCAAAACACTAACTATATCATCTAATGCACCACTTATTCTGGCAGATTTTCTCCCAGTAACAATGAGGAACTTGTCAACGCCTCTCCCTCTAAAGAAATCCCTTGCATCATCCAAGGCATTTACTCCAAAGAAAAGCTTTACACCACCACTATAGACTTGAAACCTACGTAGCATAAAACCAGCCTCATAACTACGTTATCAACTTAATATATTGTAGATAGGAGAAAATATATTATTGCAATACAATAGTGTTACAAAGTATACAATACACTAGGTACATGGGTCGACTAATCATGAGCGGTGAAACAGTTTCTATAGAATTAAAGCTACCAAGAAAAACATATGAGAAAATACTAGAAAAAGCACGTGAAGCAGGATTTAACGATATTAATGAATTCTTAGAATTCGTACTAGAACAGCTTATTGAAGAAGAAGAGGAAACACCTGTATTCTCTAAAGAAGACGAAGAAAAAATAAAGGAAAGACTAAGATCGCTAGGATACCTCTAAACAACTTTATGTACATATATTCTATTAAATTAATAAACTAAATTTTTCATAATAGACTACATTCTAAAGCCATTAACTTATAACTCAATTACTATAGTATTTCCTCAAACCAATGTATATGCTCAATCGATCTATTATAGAAGTGCTAACTTACTATAATTAATTTAATTACTCAATAGTGTTGGAGTTGTTTCCTTAGGAAAGATAATACTTTATTGCTTTAATAATGAATTCTCTAAACCACTTAGATAAAGCCAGTAGTATTAGTGAGTATATCGCTAAATAGGTAACTACATGGGTCAAGAGTATTGGTACTGTACTCCAGAAGTTCTTTATAATTACTGTTGTTGCTCTAGAGAAGTATAGGTATAACGATGCTAAAACAGCGGCTAGTAAACATGATAGTAGTTCTTTTACTGGTATAGAATACTGTATTTTCTTTTTAGATAATCTGTAAGTATATACTAGTAACGGTATTCCCGATGCAAACCATGATATTGGATAAAAT
>WAML01000006.1 GCA_015522345.1 Desulfurococcales archaeon | reverse complement strand
TGTTGGTAAACCCCATGTATATCCTGGTAGTACTAATACACTACTTGTTGTAGAGATAATGAATTCCTATAATGCAACACTATATAATGTACAAGGATGTATAGAGTTACCTGATGGAATATATAGTGTAGGAGGTTCTTGTTCTAACTCACTATATACTAATGGCTCTAGTGCATGGAGTATTCCACCTGGCACAATATTCCAGCTTAGATACACATTAAATATTGAGAAGAGCGTTAAACCAGGTAATTATACTGCATTAATAAATATAACATATACTGTTTCACCTATTAGCAGGAGATCTTCTTGGGATACAGTAAATATTACATTAACTGTAGACAAATACCCTATCCCCAAGGTTAGGATAATAGATGTTTATTGGCAGCCAGAGGAAGTCTATCCAGGTACTACTGGAGCCTCTCTAAACATTATACTGAAGAACTACGGCGATACAGCTATATCAAATATATTCATTAAACTCGAGTTACCAGAGGGTTTTGAACCAAATAAAATCTATGAGAATATAGCTGGCATAGGGCCGGGAGAATATACTACAATAACTTTTACTGGAATAGATGTAGAACCTTTAACACGGTATGGAAAATACTATTTCAAGTTATTGATGAACTTAACTGCTAGAACAGACGATGGTGTAGAATACGAGGCTGTGCTCAATAAGGATATAGTAGCTTATGTTTCTAAGCCCGTTCCTCCCTTCATCGATATAGTTGATAAAGGATTTGTTGGCCGTGTAGTCTATAACGAGTCTAGGTTTGGAGATATCTATGTAACCTTCGTCAATAGGGATATAAAGCATATTGTTTCTGTTATAGCCAAACTATATCTTCCCGAGGGAGTGAAGACTATTGATGGAAAGAACTATGTTGTATCCTATATTAGCGGTGATATAGGCTTTGGAGAAACATTTACTCTACAATTTAATGAATTAAACATAAGCTCTATACAAGAAAAATTTGATTTTACTCTAGAACTCGTGTTCACCATGCGTTATAGAGGAGCAGAATATAGAGTTTTAACGTATAGGTATATCGAGATATCTCTTCCTAGTAGAGAAATCTATTTGCTTCCAGTAGAAACAAGTATTTCATATAATGGTGTTCCTGCATCACTCCTTCCCTCTGCTAGAGACGTTGATGTATCTATTAGACTATTAAACAAAGGCCCTTCCAGTATTAGGACTATAACTCCATATATAGAGGCTCCAGAAGGTATAGTGGTTAAAGATATTAGAATAGAGTCTTATACAGGTGTTTCTCCTGGAGATGTAACACAGGTTTCTATGAGAATAGATGTTGATGATTCATTGAAGCCTGGTATTTACAATATTACTTTAAAGACTCTATTAGTTGTACAATCAGGTGATTCTATATCCTATGTGTGGGAGAAACATACTATACCCATAGCTATAGCTAATCCAGACGATTATAAGCCATTACTAGATATAGTTAATGCTTACTGGGGGAGAGGAGCTCCTCAAACAGTATATCCTGGGCAGAGAATGATCCCCTTGTACATAGACATCTACAACTATGGTAGATATACAGCTTATGATGCTATAGCTACTATAGTGTCTAGGAATAATACAGTAGTAGTTGTCGAAGATACAAGTGTATTAGGTGATATAGGAGCTGGATCGCTTGCTACAGGCGTCTATACACTCGACCTAGCTAGAACAAGTAATGGTACACTATACTTTACTGTATCTATAAGGTATGTTGTAAAAATCTATGGAGCCTTTATCGAGTACGTGGAAGAACACAATATAACTGTGCCTCTACACCAGTTTGAAGGATTTAAGGGGGTTGGATTAGAAGTTGTTGATAGTTCATGGAGTATAGATCCTGTATTCCCGAATACAGAAAACATAAGCTATACAGTTACTATAGCAAATAGGTACCCATTTAACGTATATGGTGTTAAAGCTAAACTAGTGCTTCCCAAGGGATTTAGTAGTGATGGAAAAGAATATGCTACAGCCTATGTATCAGGTCCACTATCTACACTACAGACAACTACATTATCATTTACTGTATCAGTAGGTAATATAGAACCTGGATTATACAAGGCAGAGCTTATCCTAGACTATGTAGTCCAAGTGGGGGGTCCGTGGAAGAGTTTTAGAGAAAAAACAATAGTTTATCTAAGAATTAATGATCCTAGTGAAGCAATAGCTTTTATAGACTCTTACTGGCTTTATCAATCAAGTACTCCTGGAAGTTATGGAAGATACATGGTTATTATTCTTCAAAACAAGTTATTCCCTAGTATGAGGGGGGTTGTAGCTAGAATAGTTCTCCCAAGAGGAGTTATTGCGGCTCATACAAATGAGAGTATTGTAGAAGTATACCCGACTACAATGCCTCAGCAAATACCTGTTCAAACACCTCTGTCTAGGGAGATAGAGAGGATAATATCTATGGCTACAACGGCCTCTATTCAACAAACACCTGAGACAACTATAGTTGAAGGAGACTACATGATATTCGCTATACCAGTACACTTAACCGAGGATGCAAGTATTGGTAAACACAATGTATCCATGGAGCTCTCGTTTATAGATCACACGGGTACTTTGAGAAAACACTTGGTTAACGCGAGCATAAGTATTCTAGGTAATATATTGTTTGTAGACATAGATGTACCAACTAATACAACTATACAGAGTCTTGAAGAAGAAATTAATGTGACTATAAAGCTTAAGGGAGAAGGAACCATACATAATACCTACCTAGTAATATATCCATATACACCAATAGTTGTTCCAGAGAAGAACATGTTCTATCTAGGAGACTTAATTGCTCCAAAGAACTATACTATTTCAGTGAAACTATATTATAACCCATTATATACTGCTACAGCACCAGTTAAGATAAGATATGGTATTGCACCACTAGTATTTACTCTAGTGTATACTGATGAACTCGGCTACCGCAATGTCTTCAATATATCAACTACTATAAAACTGGCTCCATTAATAAAATTTGATATAAGGGATCTAAGGGTTGTACAAAGAAATACTACATTAAAGATCACGGGTACTCTAGTAAACATAGGTTCTTCTACTGCTGAGAGAGTGATTGTATACGCTTATGTAGAAGGGCATGTGCTTAAGAGCTTCATAGGCGATATAGAGCCTGGTTCTGAAGTAACTTTCTCTATGGAATCAGATATAGGTGTTGAAGTTGATAAAGGATTATTGGTTATATCATACTATGGCCCCTTCGACATACTCTATAACAAGACTATTCCTATAAATGTAGTCCATGAAATACTCCCGCCTCCTACAGAGGCAAAGGCTTCTACTACTCAAGTTATTGAGCAAATGCAGTTCTATATTATTATATTAGTTAGTCTATTCTTAGTAGCATCTGGACTACTAATCTATAGAACTCTAAAGAAATATTCTGAGAAACTATCTAGTACTGAAACAATATAGCGGTGCCTAGAATGATCTTATTATCCGATCTACTGAGGTACTCTATAAAGGCTTTAACGGAGAGGAAGTTTAGAGCAGTACTAACTATTGTAGGTATAGCTATTGGGCCTCTAGCGCTCGTTATGATGACCAGCGTTATATCTGGTTACTCCAACTACGTAGAACAACAGATTATGGGTCTTGGACAAAACCTTATAGTCCTATACCCTAGTGGAGACTATCATTTTTCCCAGAAAGACATAGACTATATAGAGAGTCTTGATGGAGTAGAAGATGTTACTCCCTTCTACTCTATTAGCGGCGTAGCTAAGACTCCTAGAGGAGAAAAACAAGTTGTTGTATATGCTGTAGACATAAATATTGTGTTAAAGGCTTTGAGCGGGCTAAAAATTGGAGAAGGAAGCGTTCCTTCATCAACGGATGTTACAGGTGCTTTAGTAGGCTATAAAATAGCCTATGATGAAGTAACTGGCGAGAAAATATATGATGTTGGAGACGCTATCCAAGTAGTCTATACGAGAGTTAAAGAAGCTGGTAGAATAGAGGTTAAGAGAGTTTATGTACGTATAGTCGGCGTATTAGAAGAGTATGGTGGTGCACCATTTCTTAGTCCAGACAATACCATTTTCCTACCATATGCTTCAGGACGTAGACTGCTTGGGTTAAGCGATTGGACAGGTATACTTGTTCTAGCTAAATCACCCGCTTATGTAGATAAGCTTACTAAGGAGCTACGTAGTGCTTTTAGGAATTCAGCTGATATTATATCGTTTGTTGAAATAGCTAGAGTAGTAAACTCGATAACTGGAGCAATGAACTTCATAACATTCGCTACATCATTATCTGCTTTTGCTGTTGCAGCGGCTGGTGTAGCAGCAACTATGATTACATCGGTTATTGAGCGTACGAGAGAAATAGGTGTTTTGAAGGCACTAGGGTTTACTGATGGACAAGTAATGGCTATGATACTTAGTGAAGGAATAGTTATGAGCTTGATAGGAGGGAGTATAGGTATTGTACTGGGTATGATGGGGGCTCACGTACTTGCTTCTAGAGGATTTACTATAAGAGGCGCTGTTGAAATACACATATATGCTCCACCCATGATCTCGGCTGAGCTAATCATTAGAACTATATTAATAACTATAGGCATAGGTATTATTGGAACAATATTCCCGGCATATAGAGCTGCAAAAATACCTCCAGCTGTAGCTCTAAGATATGAGTAGAAAAGATGCTCTTGCATCTATTTACTAGGAGCTTGCTTTTACTTTTAATACATACTTGAATGCTGCATCAGCTGCTTTAGCTCCTTCAGCTGCTGCTGTAATTATTTGTTCAAACCTATACTTACATGGTCCTCCAGCAGCATCTCCAGCTACATATATTCCTTCTAGATTAGTGCTCATATCAGGTTTTACTACTGCGTGTCCTGTCTCATCTACTTCTAGCCCTATTTTCTTGAAGAACTCTGTTGGCGGCTCAAGACCTATTTCTATGAAGACACCGTCTACTTCAACTATTTTTTCTTCTCTAGTAACCTTGTTATAGAGTTTTACAGCAGATACTTTTTCTTCTCCAAGGATTTCTGTTACAATAGTGTTTGTTAAAACTTCTATCTTGGGGTGCTCCATAGCTTGTTTAACGTATATTGGGAATGCTCTAAACTGGTCTCTCCTATGCACAAGTATTACTCTTGAAGCTAGCTTGGCTAGATAGAGAGCTGATATTAGTGCTGAATTACCTCCTCCTACAACAATGACTTTCTTGCCTTTAAACAATGGTGCATCACATGTAGCACAATAGGATACTCCTCTCCCAACAAGTCTATCTTCTCCAGGGACTCTAAGCTTCCTTTTTTCACTACCAATAGCTAGTATTACAGCATATCCACGATATTCCTTTCCTAGTCTAGTAACTACTTTCCACTTCTCTCCATCTCTTACAACATCTACTACTTCATCAGTTATTATAGGGACTTTATACTTCTTTACATGAGAAACAAATTTTTCCACAAGATCATTACCCGGGATCTCTGGCAGCCCTGGATAGTCATCGACTATTGTTGCTTCAGTCATATATCCTCCAAGGAGCTTAGCAATAACTATAGTGTCTAAGCCGTATCTAGCAGAGTATAGTGCAGCAGTTAATCCAGCTGGTCCACCACCTACAATCACTATATCGTAGTCTTTCTTCTCCTCTGTTTTAACTGGTTTCGTTAACTTGAATGCTCCTAGTTTAAACGATGACATTCTATACCACCTTCCTCCTAAATCTATTATGACTGTATACGTTTGTATACATTACCTAGGTTAGTTATATTAGTAAGTATAACTGTTTTATAAACATGATTAACCGTAATAGTGTATTATCGGTGGGAGTAATGGAGTACGTTAAATTAGGTAAATCAGATCTAAGAGTTTCTAGAATAGGCTTGGGTGCATGGCAGTTTAGTGAAGCATGGGGTGTAACAGACTATAGTATTGCTAGAGATATTATAAAGACTGCTTTAGATGAAGGAATAAACTTTATAGATACAGCAATGGTCTATGGACGTGGGCTTAGCGAAGAATTTATTGGCAAGGCATTGAAGGAGCTTGGTGTTAAAAGAGAAGACGTTGTTATAGCTACTAAGATACCAGGTGACTTCCTTGATCCAGATGATGTATTTAGAGCTACAGATCGTTCTCTTAAGAGACTTGGTGTAGACTATATAGATTTAATGCAAGTACACTGGCCTCCATGCTGGCATAACCACCCTACATGCGGGTATATGAAGGCTTTAGAAAGACTTGTTGTACTAGGGAAGATAAGGTATATAGGGTTAAGTGATTTTCCTGTAGAACTTGTTGAAGCAGCACGTTCTTGTTTATCGAAAATAGATATTGTTAGTTTACAAATACGATATAACCTAATAGAGCGTCAAGCAGAGTACGAGCTAATACCTTATGCTGAAAAACACGGGCTAGCTATTATACCATGGAGTCCTCTAGCTAAAGGTGCTTTAACAGGTAAGTATACACTCGATAATCTACCAGAGTTCACTGATGTTAGGAGTGGAGACCCTATATTCCATCCAGACAACTTTAGGAAAGTATGGCCTCTAGTACAACTACTTATAGAGTTAGGGAGGAAATACGGTAAAACACCTGCTCAAATAGCTCTAAACTGGCTTATAATGTATAGCCCGAGTATAGTACCTATACCAGGGGCTAAGAAGCCTGAGCATGTAAGGGATAATGCTGGAGCTGTTGGATGGAGGCTTAGCTATGAAGACTGGCGTAGAATTGATGAATTGAGTAAGAGTATAAAAATAACTTATGTGACGTGGTGATTAATCTAGACTATTTTTAGTACTGCAGAACCCTTTATATTCCCATGTTTTAGATCATATAATGCTTTATTAGCGTCTTTTAAATCATACACTGTTATACTTGGTTTTACACCAGCTTTAGCAGCTTCTTCTAGGAATTCACGGACATCTCTACGTGTAACATTTGCTGTACTCTTCAATTCTCTCTCATACCATAGGAGGCTATAGTCTAGCTCCTTGAATGGAGTCATATGTATTTCGGCAAACACTAGTCTACCTCCTTTATCCAGTTTCTTCAATGCTTCAACAGCTACCCAACTAACTGGAGCAAAAACTATTGCTGCATCTAGTTTCTTTGGTGGTTCTTCTCTAGTTAATCCAGCCCATGAAGCACCCATTTCTATGGCTTTCCTTATTTTATCTTCTCTACTAGTGAATACATATACTTCTAGGCCTTTGGCAATAGCTACTTGTAGTATTAGATGAGCTGATGCACCGAAACCAAATAATCCTAGTACTCCTTCTCCTTTCTCAAGTAACCCTGTTAAACGAAGGGATCTATAGCCTACTGCACCAGCACACAATAGTGGAGCAGCATGGCAGTCATCATAGCTTGGGGGTATTGGGTGGATGAAATCTGCTTTAGCAACCATGTACTCGGCGTAGCCTCCATCAACACTATATCCAGTGAATAAAGCATTATCACATAAGTTTTCTAGACCACGTCTACAGTATTTGCATTTGCCGCAGCTCCAGTATAGCCATGGAACACCTACTCTCTCTCCAGGTCTAATATTATCTACTCCATCACCTACTTCTTCAACAACAGCTACAACTTGGTGACCCGGTATTAATGGTAGTTTTACAGCTGGCAAATCACCTTCAACTATATGTAGGTCTGTCCTACATACTCCACAACACTTTACCTTCAACAATACTTCTCCTTTGCCGGGAGAAGGCTTTTCCACGTCTTCGTATACAAGAGGGTTTTCTTCTATAGGTTGCTGCTTATGCAATCTCATAGCCTTCATAGAACTACACCATACCAGTATCTCCTTAGATTCTATCTAAGCTATAGATATCCTTAATACTTTGCTTTTCAATCGAATACACTACTGGAGTAATAGTAGAATAGTATTTACGGTATTTACAAGGGGTTTGATAGACAATGGTGTTTAATAGTTTAATGCTGTACATTATATCTATTGATAAAATGTTTACAGTGTATCAGTTACAGGAGATAAATGCTGTTCTAATACTTGTATCAATTATATTATATGTTCTTATGCAGAATAAGATCACTAAATACATATTATCTATAGTTCTTTCAACAGTAATTGTTTTAAACTATATAATATATTACTTGGTTTCATCTTATGAAGTTATAAAACTATATCCATTCATAGTTGTAGAAATAAGCTATAGTGGGTACTCCTCTATATCATTTGATGTTGGACAAATAGCTATTATTGCTCTAATTATGCTTTGGAGGAAGGAGTTAAGAAATGTTTTAAGTAAATTGTTTAGTAGATAATCTTGGGTTTTTTACGGTGGTCTCCTTTTATGTCTCGAGACCTCGTTATTAGGAATGCACATATTGTCTTTTCCGATGGTATTGTTGGAGATAGATATATTGTTGTTAGGAATGGAGTTATTCGTGAAATAGGCGTTGAACCTTACCATGGATATAGCGATAGTTTATACATTGACGCTGAAGGACTACTTGTTTCTCCTGGATTTATAGATACTCATATTCATGGATGCTGTGGCTTCGATGTATGTACTGGTTTGCCTGATGATATATTGTATTTAGCTCGTGAATTAACTAAGTATGGTGTAACAAGTTTTCTACCTACAACTATTTCTCTTCCTCACGAGAAACTTATTGAGGTATCTAAGGCAATATACAATGCTTACTCTAAATGGTCTCCTGGAAATGGTGCACGTATACTTGGTCTACATTTAGAAGGACCCTATATTAATCCTGTAATGAAAGGTGCTCAGAATATAGAGTATATTAGAGAGGCTTCTATTAGTGAATTAAAGGAGTATATTAGGGTATCGCATGGGCTTGTTAGGAAAATAACTGTTGCTCCTGAAGTAAATGGTTGTTTAGACCTTATATCTTATGCTGTAGAAAATAATATTGTTGTTGGTATAGGGCATACTAGTGGTTCTTATGAAGTTGTTAAAGAAGCTATTCGTAGAGGAGCTAGTATTGGTGTACACCTCTATAATGCTATGAAGTGTATTCACCATAGGGATCCAGGTCCTATTCTAGCATTACTTGACGATAGAAGTGTTTTTCTAGAGCTTATTATGGATAACATACACTTATCTAAATCTATAGCTAGATTCACTATAGACTATGCTGGCGTTGATAGAGTTGTCTTAGTAACTGATTCTATAAGTGTAACTGGATTACCTGATGGTACATATGAGTTGGGTGGACTAGCTATAGTTGTTGAAGAAGGTATTGCTAAAGTTAAAGAAAGTAGTGTATTAGCTGGAAGCACTCTATCTATGGACAAAGCAGTTAAGAACACTATAGACCTCGGATATAGAATTGAAGAAGCAATAACAATGGCTACAGCAACACCAGCAAAATCAATAAATGCATACTACATAGAGAAAATAGGAGCAATAAAACCAGGCTATAAAGCAGACATCATAATACTAGACAATGAAATAAACATATACAAAACAATAGTAAATGGAAACATAGTATACGAGAAACAATAAACTATAAAAACAGAACCAGAAAATAACAAATGAAGAGAACGCCGCCGTAGTATAGCCCGGTCAAGTATGCGGGCCTCTCGAGCCCGTGTCCTCGAGGCCCCAGTAGGGCCGAGCGCGGGAAACCCGGGTTCAAATCCCGGCGGCGGCATAATTCCCTCCCCTAATACTTACTCCTTGGGTCTAGGATATGGTGGCGTTAAAACAAAAACCTGTTCAAAGAAAGCTCTTATCGGGAGAGCAAATGCTAGCAGTAGTGAAAGCGGCTAAGATATTATTAAATTCAGGTTCAGTATTATCAAGAGTCATATTCTCTAGAGGCGGGTATAGAGGACGATATGGAACATATTATTTGAAGGTAAATGAAATAGCCGAGCAGGGAAAAAGGTATAGAGTCGTTATTGGAAAAGATTATGTAGATTATATTGAAGACCCTAATGGAGAGTTCTTCGTGACTAGAAAGAGCTGGACTACAAGGTATATCAGGTTTCCAATTCGATACGAGGGTCCTGTACTGATTGTTCCTTTGGAGAATGGTTTTAGGGTTTATTTGTTGAAGGAGCAGTAGCGTTGTTTGATTGGTCAATATTGTTACTTAACTTGTTTAACTTATTGGAGTAGTTTATTGATTAGTAATGCTATTGTTACTAGACATGGTGGTAAGGATAATACTAGCGCCGTTATTGCTATAGCTTTAAAGATTCTCCTAAACCTAAGCAGTCTTAGTATAAATGCTACTATAATCAGTGTTATCCAAATAAGATGAGCTAATGTTAGTGAATCTACATTAAAGCCTAGTGCTTCAGCTAAACACCTATATGGTACCAAGAGTATTGTAGCAATAGATGTTAATGGCTCTCTCATGGAACCCCCTATTACAAAGTATACATACGGGAGACATAATACAAGAAAAACAATATATAGCCGCCTAAATAGATCCTAGGATGATGGGCGGTGGTCCACCTAGCCGCTGGC
>WAML01000005.1 GCA_015522345.1 Desulfurococcales archaeon | reverse complement strand
CTTGTTATATCATCCAGCCTATCTTTGTCGAGGACGATAACTAGTACTCTCTTCTTAACATAGTAACCAATTATATTGTTTTTATCAATTAATTCAATTATTTTATTGGCTAAAGAATAATCGAAGAATTGCTTAGTAAAATTATAAGAAAGTTCTAGAAAAGTCTGTAGATCTAGGTTATTAAGTAGTATCTTCAAGTATTCATCTGCTAATCTACTTTGTTCAATACTATAGCTTTCCAACATAGATCTAGTACTAGCTACTCCAAGAGGTATACTGATTATCCTAATAGAGGGGTCGGTAGGTATTTTTATAACTTCTCCTATGCCGGGAGGACCTGGTTTTATTCTAACCTCTAGTCCGCCATAGTATTCAGCTATTACATCTCCTAAACCTGTTCTAGCTCTAACTTCGGCTATATGGGCTAGTTGAGAAGATTCTTCAAGACTTATTCTCTCCTTATACAATATAGTATAAGCTATAGAGTATGCTAGCGAAATTGCTGCACTTAATCCATAGCCTGCCCCCAAAACTCCTTTAGTATAAACTCTAGCCTCTAAACCTCTTGGTAATAACTTGTAGAGTTCTTCTACTGTACTAAAGCTTATTAATTCATTGTTTATGTAGAGCTTCTTCTCTAGAGCCTTTTTGGCTACGAGAACTAGTTTTTCAGAAATATTTATACCTGCACCAATGCTACCTGTATGTACAGGGTCTTTATCGTATATTGGTTTCCAAAAACCCGTTATATGTAGGGGAACTCTAACTATTACCGCCAAGCTTGTTTATCACCGCATCAGCTATAGTCTTAGCTAGTTCTTCTTTATGGATAACTCCTAGACACTCTTCCTTATCCTCATATACTATACATGCATCAAGAAATTCTTTTCCAAACCCAGCCTCCTTCGACAATACATTGTTAGCTACAATAATGTCTGCTTTATAGTCTCTAAGTTTATTTCTTGCTTTCTCCAAAAGCTCTTCTCTACTTCTAACGGTTTCTGCAGCAAAAGCAACAAGTACACGAGGTCTCTTCTTTAAAGCCTTGATCACCCTTAGTGTCGGCCTAAGTTTAATAGTTAGTTCTCCTAGTCGCGTCGGTATTTTTTCTGAAGACCTACTTATAGGCCTATAGTCTGCAGGAGCTGCTGCAAAAACAGCTATATCAAGACCGAGTTCTTCACCCAACTTCTTTACTATAGAAGCCATTTGATGAGTAGTTTCTACAGAGTAATTGTGGGAACAATAAGGTGGTTCAATACCCATGGGTCCATGAACTAAGTATGTTTCAGCACCTCTACACGAAAACTCTAGAGCTAGATAAACCCCCATTAAACCACTACTTGGATTAGTTATTACTCTAACAGGGTCAATATATTCCCTAGTTGGGCCTGCTGTAACTAATACTTTTAACCCACTAAGTTCTTTCTCTAGCTCAATAGACCTCTGTATACAGTATACTAGATCTCTTAGTGGAGGAAACTTTACTTTATCTTCAATAATATATGGTGGAACAAATCTAACTCCTTGTCCACGAAGAGAATCATAGACTCTCCTATACTGGGGGCTCCAGTACAAGCTTATATTCATTGTTGGAACGACTATAACTGGTTTATTTCGTCCAAGCATAGCTATAGCAGTTAATGAAACAGGCGTATCCCCTATACCATAAGCTATTTCAGCCATGGTCTTCAATGTAGCTGGAGCGATAACCATAGCATGGTATTCTCTGGACAAAGAAATGTGTTCTGCCTCTCCTGAGAGACTAGTTATAGGTTCAACTCCCGTAGCCCAGTGAAAGAGTTTTGGCCGGATAAACTCTTGAGCTGATGGAGACATGATAACTTTTACTCTAGCCCCTCTCCTAATAAGTTCACGGGCTAAATCAATAGACCTATATATAGCTACGCTTCCAGTTACACCAAGTAGTATCTTCTTTCCTGTTAGAGGAGCATAAGTATACTTCTTAGGGAGCTCCAAAGTAGCCTAGCCTCCTAGGTACTAAATATTTTCAATGTCATCTAGTATATTTACGACAATGCAGTGTATTGAATACTATTTTATGTCTATATATTTGTCATTTATTAATAGTTCCTATTACTCTTTACTACTAAAGTTGGAAAGTATTATTTACTAATAAATAGTTATCTTGATAACAAGACTCTATGTTTAGGCGAGGGCTTGTACTAAAATGAGTGAAGTAGATAGATGGAGGCCTTCCATCGATGATATATATAGTATTGCACAAGATATGTTAGCTAAAAAAGCCTCTGGGTATAGTATAAGAAAGGCTTCTAAAAACGATATAGAGAGTATTGTCTATATTAACAGAAAGTGTTTGCCAGAGAACTATCCAGTATACTTCTTTGAAGAACTCCTAGAGCGTTATGGAGAAGCGTTCTACGTAGCTATAGCTCCCGACGACCAAGTAGTAGGATACGTTATGTGTAGAGTAGAGTGGAAACCAGGTTTCTTTAATAAATGGTTGCTAAGGAGCCTTCATATAGTTAGTATAGCAGTGCTCCCCGAGCATCGTAGAAAAGGACTTGGATATGCATTAATGGCGCATGCACTTAAATCCGGAAAAGAAAAGTACCAGGCTAGAGAAACTTATTTAGAAGTTAGAGTCAGTAATTCACCAGCTATATCACTCTATAAGAAACTGGGTTATAAAGTAGTAAAAACTATCGCCCACTACTATTTAGATGGCGAAGACGCGTATTTGATGGCTAGACCTTTATAATCTTCTACACTAATTAGTCTCTTCCTTTATATACTCTAGGACTTAATAACACCCATTTAGAGACAGCGTGTTTATGGTGGAAGATTTTGAGTAGATCCAGTGTTATACTCTATAAGGTTAGGAATGGCTTAAAGGAGGGACTACTAACTCACTTCTATACATGGCATGGGGATAAACCGCCTGAGGAACTAGAGAATCTGACACCTTTGAAAAAAGAAGTTACTCCTTGGATAAACTTTGTATGGTGGGATAGTCCATCTCCGGGTGTACCTAGTGAATTTTTTGCAGTTATGTGGAAGGGCTTTTTATATATACCTAGAACTGGAGAATACAGGTTCTACGTTACCACTGACGACGGCTCTCGTCTATGGATAAATGACAATCTAGTCATAGATGCTTGGAAGGATCAACCTCCAACAACATACGTTAGTGAACCAATACTATTAGAGGCAGGATATCATAGGCTAAAGTATTACTTCTACAATAGATATGCTTTCGCTGAGGCAGTATTAGGCTGGATACCTCCTTATGGAGAACCCGGTGTTATAGGAAGAGAATACTTTAAACATGTAGATACTGGTAAGATAAAAATAACTGGTTTACCAGATGAATACTTCGTTGAAATTATTAGTAAAGAAACTATAAAGAAGTGTATACCTCAGGCTAGAGAATGTGTTATTGATCTAAAATACGAGGAAATGCCTTTTAAAGGAATGATTAGAGTCTTGGAAAAGGATACTGGAAGGATTATACATGAAACAGTAAATGAAATAGAACTATGGGGAGGAGATGAAATTAAAATGCTTATTAGCCAAACTAAGTAGAGACTTTAAACAACATAGTGCTCATATACTATACACTATATGGT
>WAML01000004.1 GCA_015522345.1 Desulfurococcales archaeon | reverse complement strand
GATATAGATGATAAAGAGTATAGAGAATTTAGTAAAAAATTGCTTGAGATCATAGATCTATATAATAGTGACAAAGATAAATTCTATAATGTAGCCTTAAATGCTGTAGAGACTTTCCTCTCCAAAGTAGATATAAGGAACACTCTTAAGAAATACTATATACAGTCATAGCTTTATTAATAAAGAATGTAGAGGATCATCATATAAGTGGTGTAGAATATGAATACACCTACTCTTTCTTATAGACAAGTAATAGAGGAAATGCTTGGAGAAAAAGCATTCGCGTTTATAGCCAAAGGAAGGGAATTGGCTAAGAAAGGCTATAAAGTATATAGTTTTGGAATAGGACAACCAGACCTACCCACACCCGACCACATTATTGAAGCAGGTATAAAGGCTCTTAGAGAAAAATTTACTGGTTATACAGAAACAGCTGGAATACCGGAGCTGCGTAGTGCTATAGCTGAGTACTTGAATACTCGATATGGTAGTGATGTCAAGCCCGATGAAGTCATTGTAACTCCTGGTACTAAAGGAGCCATATTCCTAGCAATAATGACTTATCTTAGGCCGGGAGATGAAATAATTATTCCTGAACCAAGTTATCCAGCGTATTCAGAAATCTCTAAAGTACTTGGCATAAATAGAGTATTTGTTCCACTAAAATGGCTTGGAGAAGACAAAGGATTTGCTTTACCCATTGAAGAAATAGAAGAAGCTATAACTCCTAAGACAAGAATGATCGTAGTAAACAATCCACATAACCCTACTGGCGGATTATTTGAACCAAGGCAATTGGATGAATTAATGGATATTGCTAGACGCCATAAACTAATGATTCTAGTAGACGAGATATACGATAACTTCGTCTATGATAACGCGGAGTTCAAGTCTATGATAAGCTATAGTGATTGGAGAGACTACATAGTATACACTAATGGATTCTCTAAAACATTCTCAATGACTGGGTGGCGTTTAGGATATTTAGTTGTTAGAAGAGAAGTTGCTCAACATCTTCCCAAACTAGCTGTAAACATATGGGGTTGCCCTGTTAGTTTTGGGCAAAAAGCAGCCATTATTGCTTTAAAAGGCGATTGGACTCCTATAAAGAAAATGATTGAGTTATTCCGTATGAGAAGAGATCTATTAGTGGAGAAGCTGAGAAAAATACCGGGATTCGAGGTATGGAAGAGTAAAGGAGCATTCTATCTATTCCCGAGAATCAAGAAAATACTTGATGAAACCGGCTTAGATGTAGAAGAATTTGTTAACAAGATCATAGATAAATACCATATAATACTTCTTCCAGGCACAGCATTCCCTGATAAAGCTGGTAGAGAATTCTTAAGACTAAGTTTCTGTACAGACTTTGAAACAATTGAAGAAGGTACACAAGTCTTGAAGAAGGCTGTAGAAGAAATATTGTCTACGAGCAAACGATAGAGTATGGCATACAGGATTTGAATACAAAAAAACTATATAAGTGAATTTATAGTTTTTATACACGAAGAGCTGAAATTAATTGGAAAAAGAGATTAGCTACTATCTAGAATTCATAAGGACTTTATCAAGTGAACTTGTAATACGTATTCTACTAGTACTATCAAATAAATACTCTTATCCACGTGAAATAGCTGAAATACTAGGTGTTGATGAAACAACTGTTTCTAGGAAATTAAAGAAATTAGAAAAATATGGTCTTGTAGAGAGTAAGTGGATTAAAGTGGGTAATAAGAATGTTAAAGCATATAGTCTTGTATCTGATGAGATAATATTAAAACTATCTCCCTTAAACCTCAATATAATATTGGGGGAAAGGAAGACCGGTATTGACGTAAATATTTTGTCTAACTATTCAACACGTGTACCTAGGGTCTATGGGTTTATTAATAGGAGAAAAGAATTAAATGTACTAAAGAATCCTAGTAATAGATCAATATATATTTGGGGATTAAGTGGTATAGGTAAGACATGGCTTGTGACTAAATATGTTAGTGAGGAAAATACTCCCGTTTTATGGATAGATCTTAATGAATCAACTACACTGTATAATGTTCTATGGAGAATAGCCTCGTTTTTAAGTAAACTTCTTGAAGAAGAATTTGCTAAAAACATGTATCTCGAATATATTACAGAAGATAATCTAGTAAATTACCTATCTAAACTAAATGTAAAATTTATTATAGTATTTGATGGATACGAGCGCATTCATTCTACGGAGACTAGGGAATTTATAAGGAACATGTTATTTCATAGAAATAATAATATTAAAATAATAGTTATATCTAGGTTTCTCGATAATGAACTTCTAAAAACAAGTGATAAAGTTATTGTTTTGAAGTTAAATGAGTTCACCTATAATGATATAAAAGCCTTTTTTGAGAAACGAGGACTAGTTATTCACGAGAAATATATTAAGGTAGTGGAAAAGTTAACGAGCGGAATACCTTTATTAATTAATGTATTTGTCAACGTTCTTAAACATAGTGATGTAGGAGTGGATGAGCTTGATAAAGTAAGCGAATTTAGTACTGTAAAAAAGAGTTTAATTAAACAAATTGTAGAAGGCCTTAGTACGTATGAGAAAGAATTAATTAGACTACTTTTGTTAACTGGTTCTCCAACACCATTTTCTCTCATAGAATATGTTATAGGTAGAAAGAAGTCTCGTGAAGCTTTGTTGAAGCTCATGTATAGAGGGCTTATAAATGTTCAGGGAGAAAACGTTTATCTACATCCTATAATTCATCCACATATTAGTGAATTTGTTAATGAGCCTTTTAGAAAGAATTATTATAGAAAAATAGGTGAGTACTACAAGAAGAAATGTAATAGCTTTTATTGTAAATTAAAGGCTCTAGACTACTACATAAGGTCTGGTTTATATGCAGATGCTGTAGAGGTTCTTGATAAGAGATTAAGGAGTAACCAACTAGATTTCGCCACCTATTCAAAGAATTACCTAGGTTTAATTAATAAAATAGACTTAAGTAAGATAGACTGGCGTGGAAAAACAATAGTTTTCTGCGAAAAAGGAATTATTGAGATATTACTAGGTTATTACGATAAGGCTTTAAAAGACCTAGATAATTGTTTAAAGAAAGCAGTTGTGTTAAAGGATCAAGTCTATAGAGTACAGGCACTTCTTAGTAAAGCATATATTTATGCTGAAATAGGTAGACTTGATGATTCAGAGAAACTAGTTTCTAAAGTAGAGTATTCACTGGCCAAGAATTCCGAGATCCATGGAATTGAGACACTATACTATATGCTATACCTACTAAAGGCTTCTATAGAGAATATTCGGGGGGAACACAAAAAAGCTCTAGCAAATATATTTTATGGACTAGAATTATTGAATTCGATAAATAACCCAGAATATTATGCTCTTATACTGCTTCACTTGGGATATACTTATACTCTATTAGAGGATTATGATAAAGCACTAAAGTATTTAAGTAAATCTAAAAGAATCTTCAGATTCCTAGGGAATACTTATTTCGTGTATTTAACCGATATATTGATAGCTAACGCATATGTTTACAAAGGGTTATTACAGGAAGCTGAAGAACTTCTTCAACAACCATTAAAGTTCTTTAATGAAATAGAAGAGAGAGTATGGAATAGTAGGATACTAAATCTCCTGAAAACAATAGGTACGATTAAAGAACAAGGATAAATAGCCTACTCTATATTCTC
>WAML01000003.1 GCA_015522345.1 Desulfurococcales archaeon | reverse complement strand
CCCTATAACTCCCTGGGAATTCGCTGAACTAGCCCTAAAGAGGAATAGAATAGCAGTAGTATTCGGCCGTGAAAGCGTAGGGCTGACTAGAGAAGAATTATCCCAGTGTGATTTAATGGTAACTATTCCAGGAAACCCTGAGTACCCTGTTATGAATCTTTCCCATGCCGTAGCAGTCATATTATATGAATTATACAAAGTATTCAGTAGTCATAGGGGATTCAAATACGAAGCACCCAATCGTAATATTCTTGACAAGATAATGGAGTATTTTAACAACATTGTAAATGAGGTAGAATTAGATGAAAGACGTAAACATAAGATAACTACTAGTTTCAGAAGATTAATCTTTAAATCTAATATTGACAAAGCTGAAGCATACAATGTATTATACATAATGAGGAAAATCTATGTTAAGCTTGCAGGGAGGGATCATGGAAATACTAGTAACGACTAATCCAGGCATAGAGGATTTAGTTGAAGAAGAGCTATGGGAGATATTTGGTAAATGTATTGAAAGAATAGAATATAAGAAGAATAGGGGCAGACTAGTGTTCTCCATAGATGATTGTACAAAGTACATAGCTGAAAGAATATACACGATGACAATGATACATAGAGCAGGAATATTAGTAGCACAAGGTAAGGTTGATAAGGCTAAAGACGGGCTAAATGACGTGTTCAATACAATATATTCGTCAGATATATATGGGTATGTTACACCTTACATGAAATTTGCTATTAGAGCTGAGAGAATAGGTAGGAACCACGAATACACATCAATAGACATAGCAAGGGTAGCAGGTGATGCCGTAATAGAAGCAGTAGAGAAAAAGTATGGTATGAGACCTAAAGTAGACTTGGATTACCCTAACATAGTTATACACGTTGATGTGGTAGAGGACAATCTTTATGTATACATAGCGTTTACTGGAGATATATCTATGCATCGTCGAGGCTATAGAATATATGACCATCCTGCAGCGTTAAAACCTACATTAGCTGCAGCTATGATAAGGCTTTCCAGAGCAGTTGATGGCGAAATTATAATGGATTCCATGTGTGGTGGTGGTACTATACCCATAGAGGCAGCTTTAACATTTGAGAACACGCGTCAAATATGCATGGACATAAATCCAGTACATATTAAGGGCGCTGAAATAAATGCTATAGCTGCAAACGTACGTAATAGAATAGAGTTTATAGTAGGTGATGCATCAAAAATACATGAGTATGTTAAAACAAGTATTGATAGAATAATATCGAATCCACCATATGGAATACGTGTAGGAAATCCACGTGCAATAAGAGAATTATATAAGAGGTTTATAATTAATGTTCCTAAAGTCTTAAGTGAAAACGCTACTATCACACTAATAACTACAGAACATAAAGTAATCGAGGAAACAATCACTAATGAAGGATCTCCGCTAGTGAAAATTCATGAAAGAATAGTATCTCACGGCAATTTATGGCCTAAGATCATGGTTTTAAGGGTAGAGAAACCCTAAATACTTATAAACTTTCCCAGATAAAGCCGTAACCAGCAAGCAGAACGGGGATGCAGTAAAATGCCCATGAAACCTGCCAGATGTTATACGCATTTCTCGGGACCACCATATACTAGGAAGGAGTACATACCAGGTGTACCTCCTCCAAAAATATCTAAGTTTGAAATGGGCAATATTAAGGGAAGCTACGACTATGTAGTTGAATTAGTCGTATTAGAAGCTGGACAAATAAGACATAATGCTTTGGAAGCAGCACGTGTAATGGCCCATAAATACATGTCGACAACAGTAGGTGAAAACAATTACTTCCTAAAAATAAGAGTATATCCCCACCATGTGTTAAGAGAACATAAAATGATGGCTTTTGCAGGCGCAGACCGTCTCCAAGAAGGTATGAGGCACGCATTCGGAAAACCAGTTGGTACAGCTGCCAGAGTATATCCCGGACAAACAGTAATGGAGATTAGGGTTAGAAAAGAACACCTAGACCATGCTAAAGAAGCACTTAGACGTAGTGGATCTAAACTACCGTTACCAACAAGGATAATTATCAAGGAGTACAAGACAGGTAAAATAGTAGCAGGGTAAACTGGAAACCATATAATGGTTTTCTACTTAACAGCAACTTTACTCTAATAGTAAACTGAATTTCTATTCTTAGATTGAGTTAAGGTAATAGTATGGAATACGACTTCGAGTTAGATAAAGTAGTTGAACATATAAAAAAAGCTGGTGCAAGGAGAATACTATTACAATTACCTAATGGTCTTAAAAGATATCATGAATATATCGTAGATTACATAGAATCCAGGCTCAAAGGTATCAGCATATACGTATCACTTGCGCCAACATATGGTGCATGCGATGTAGCCGTTGATGAAGCACGTAGACTAGGCGTAGACTTGATAGTACATGTAGGCCACAATAAGTATCCATACTATGAGCCGGAAATACCAGTAATCTTTGTTAATGCATATTATAAGTGGAAGCCTGATACACATGTATTAAGTGTAGCTTCAGATACATTACGTGAACTCAATTGTAAAAGTATAGCATTAGCCTCTGTGATACAGCATATTAAAAACATTGATTATGTGAAAGAATTCCTAGAGCTTAAAGGCTTCAAAGTGATTATACCAAAACCACTTAAAGGTTTATCACTAATGCCTGGGCAAGTACTTGGCTGTGAATATTCTAGTTTTATTAATGTTAAAGAGAATGTGGACTGCTATCTAATAATAGCAGGAGGAATGTTTCATGCTCTAGGATTATGGCTTGCTACTAGAAAGCATGTAGTTAAACTCGATCCCTACGAGAACAAAGTAGTAATAGTAGACAAGATGGGAGAGAAAGTACTCAAGAAGAGGTATATGATTCTTATGAAGGCTTTGGATTCAAAGTCTATGGGTATAATAGATGGTGTTAAGCCAGGCCAGCATAGGCCTTGGCTCGTAAAACTGTTAGAGAAGAAGGCATTAAAGAAAGGATTAAAGGTAAGGATATATACAACAGATTATCTTGACATGAATAGACTAATAAACATAGATACATGTAACGTGGATTTCTACGTCATAACACTATGTCCTAGGATACCAATAGATGATTTAAGCGATTATCATAAACCAGTACTTACACCTGGAGAAGCCTTAATGGTTTTAGACAACAACTTATCAGACTATAGGTTTCCTTGGTAAAGATTTATGCTTAAGAAAGAACTAGAACTACTGGTTCAACGTATACCACCTATACATAAGCCTAAACTGTACTTGGAGCAATACACGACACCTGCAAATATAGTAGCTGATATGGTTTGGGAAGCCTTTATGCGTGGAGATATAGAAGATCGCGTAGTAGCTGATCTGGGATGTGGTTCTGGAAGAATAGCTTATGCGTCATTGATGCTAGGTGCTAGCTATGTATTATGCATAGACATAGATTTAGATGTAGTTGACCTAGCTCATAGAAATCACGCAAAATTACTTGGACTAAATGATTTCGCAAAAATAGACTACATAGTGTTAAATGTATTAAGTAATGGTATTAGGAGAGTAGACGTAGTATTACAGAACCCTCCATTCGGCATTAGATCTAGCGTAAGAGATCTAGAATTCCTGGATCAAGCATTCAAAATAG
>WAML01000002.1 GCA_015522345.1 Desulfurococcales archaeon | reverse complement strand
GAGTATAGAAGGCTATTAGAGAAGCTGTTAAACCTAGATAGACTAGTATTGAACTCCATAGATCCAGAGTTAATCCCAGGAGAACCAAATTAGACACATTTATAGCTAGTGTAAACAGAGCCGTTGAAGCAAAAGCCACTAAAACACCAGCAAAATACCTCGTCACATATATATCCCATCTCGTAATAGGTCTTGCGAGAATAAATTCTAGTGCACCAGTACTACGCGGTTTAGCCATCAATACATAAGCTAGATAAAGAAATACTATAGGAAAGAACTGTGAGAATAAACTAAGCCCAGTCCCACCCGATAATACTTGTACATACCTATTCTCAACAGGTATCAAAAACTCGTAGTTAATCCAGCCAACATAACTAAAGTTACTCTCCCCTCTATCTAGCGATAGCTTTAGTATAAGTAGATCCTTATCCATAGGAAGCTCTAGTTCAAAGATCCTAGCAAAACTATTTATTCTCCCAATAGGCTTAAACGTCAAATTCTCTACCGAACCAATGATCTGCATGTGAATAGAAGTGGTTATTGATGGTATAACTGTTTCACTCTTAGTTACATTATACTCGAGAAATCCTTCAACAACTCTACTTGGACTAGTATAGTTAAAGACATAAACTACTAAACGAGCATCACCAGTCTTCTTACTAAGTAGTATAAGATGAAAATACCCTCTGACAACATACTCTCTCAACTCTTCACTATATCCTCTTCCTCCACCAGTTGACGAGAGAGGATTAAATGATACGAATTGTCCTCCTAGGAAAGTTAGTATAGTACTATTTACTCTATAACTAGAATCAACTACATTATCTATACTTGTAATAGGATACTCTACTTCTCCTACACTAGCTTCAATTCTTATAGCTAATGATACTTGTTGACTAGAGCTACGTATAAGCTTAAACAGTTTATCATAGAGATCATTTGATGTAAAACTAAAGTTACCACTAACCTCTTTCTCAAACAAAACCTCATTTGTATCAACTCTATAGATCTTTATAGTAGCTTTATCCAATAAATTACCCGATACATCATATACTATTCCTCTAACCAATGCTGTTCCATTACTTAACACTATAGTAGTACACGTATTTACTGGACGTAGTTGTTGAACAAAGAAACTATATGCTAGATATGAAAGACCTACACCACCAACAATGAATAAAACTAGAAGTAGTAATGTAGATAAACGGATAAAAGACCTTTTAAAATCATATAGTACTGGCGTTAATACATACTTCATTTCTTCTCACCTATTATCTTAAAGAAGACATCCTCAAGCCTAGACTCAATTGTTGAAAACTCCTCCACACTATATCCTTCCTCAACTAATAAACGAGCTATAGTTGATGCTTTAACCCGAGGCTCCTCTAAATAAATAATATTGCCTTCTATTCTAGCTCTACCATAATCTCCTAGGAGATCTACTATTCTATCATCAATATTGCTTACTTTTATCCTAAGTATGGGTTTAGCCATAGACTTGATCTCTTTGATAGTCATTTCTTTCACAATCTTGCCTCGATGAATAAAAACAACTTTATCAGCTATCCCCTCAACTTCACTCAATATATGCGAAGAAAATAGTACTGAACAACCATTCTTCCGAAGCTTTAACGTAAGGTCTCGGAAAAACGCTATACCCTGTGGGTCAAGCCCATTTAATACTTCATCGAATAAATAGTTATCAGGATTATTTATCATTGATACAGCTAGAGCAAATCTCTTCTTCATCCCCAGAGAATACTCCTTCAACTTCCTATACAATGCATTACCTAATCCAACTTCTTCGAGAAGCCTCTTACCCAATGACCTAGCTTCACTTACTCCTATACCATAGTAGCCCGCTAAATACACGAAGTAATCTAGTGCTTTAGCATCAGGCTCGAAAATAGGTATTTCAGGAACCCATCCAACATACTTTGACGCCCTACGTTTATCACTAGTAATAGAGTAGCCATTTATCAATACATCACCTGAATCAGGAGGAAGTACTCCAACAGCAATCCTAATCGTAGTAGTCTTACCAGCACCATTTAACCCAACATAACCAACGATCTCACCATTATTAACTTTAAAAGATACTTTATCAAGCGCTTTTATCCTCTTCTTAAAAGTCTTAGATACATTAACTATATCGATCATTATAGAGACCCTTAAGCCAACATAATCAATTCAATACTTTATTTACACTTACCCCTGTTCAAATTTAATAAATTTTCTATTGTATTACAGAAGTATTTACTTGAAATACTCTAGCTACAAGTCTTTATTGAAGAACTCCTATTAAATTACCTATATGTTCTCCCGAGTTCTCTATGTTCCGTAAAACACAGTATCTTCTTTTTCCTGAATTGAATATACTTTATTATCTGAATATAATGCTCAGTAAAACTGATATATTAGAGCAAACACATTTACAGTTTGATAGCTAGGAGAGGAGTATTAGTGGTATATAAGCCTAAGCCTATATACCTTATTCTAGCAATACTAATCCTTACTCCCATACTACCGTTGGCAACTATAGTGGGTGCACAACAAGTTTTTAAAGAAGAGTGGAGTCTTAGCGTAGAAGGACTTGTAAACGATGTAGAAGCTTCTCTACAGGAGAAACTAATTGTCTTTGGAACAGAAGATCCTCCCAAAATATACATTGTAGACACGAGTAACGGAGGTATTGTCTGGAGCTTTGAATTCAGTTACTCAGATAAAGCTGTTGAAACAACTAGTCTAAGCCCTAATGGAGACTATGTAGCTGCTGTCCTATATTGGATGGAGGGGGAGAAGTTCTATTTTGATGTAGAGTGTGTTTCTATTGAGAGTAAAGAGATTGTATGGAAAACTCCTGTCTACGAAGGCATTGGATGGCGTATACACTATACAGCTAACGGGGATCAAATAATAGTTTCTTCTACAAGCAATTTTATACTAGAACTAGATCCGAGGACAGGCGAGGAGATAGCTAGTATAGAGACTCCCTTCGACGCTACATACGACTATGTTTTAGCTGGAAACAGTTTATATGCTGGAGGCTTTAGGAGAGACCCGTCTAGTGGAGCTCTCTCAAAAATTGATCTAACGAATGGAGAAGTTGCCTGGATCAATAACGAGCCCGAAGACAGTGTATTAGCGCTAACTGTAGATTCTACTGGGAAACTAGTGTATGCAGGCTTAGGCATAGATCTTGGGGAGAACGAGTATGCTGGTAAAGTAATGGCTGTAGACACTAGTAGTGGTGATACAATATGGGTTTCTGAATCCTTTAGCGACTATGTATGGTCTATTGATGAATTTGGAGATAAGTATCTAGTAGTAGCTGTTGAAACAGAGGGCATTATAGTACTCGATAAAGAAACAGGTAAAACAATAAGTCGCTACGAAACACCATACAACACCTACTATGTCGCCTCACTAAATAGGCTTGGAGGGATAGTAGCCCTATATTACTTAGATGAAGCAAATGAGAGTAAAATAGTATTCTATAAAATAAGCTCTGCCCCCCAGCCAACAAGTGCATCAACAACTACAGTAGAATCCACACAA
Organism: Desulfurococcales archaeon; assembly: GCA_015522345.1. GTDB lineage: Archaea > Thermoproteota > Thermoprotei_A > Sulfolobales > Desulfurococcaceae > WAML01. Next base: position 1,727 of record WAML01000002.1, on the reverse strand, counting down.
ACACCAACTACAGCCAAAGAATCCACGACTCCAATAGAATCCACGACTTCAAAACCCGTTACCAGCAAGCCATCAAGCCCCACGGGTTTAGCAACAGTAACAGTTACAGTAACAGATGGAATGATGTTAAACCCCAATTTACTGCTAATGATAATAGCTGTGTTAGCAGTTATAGTACTAGTTGTTGTACTACTAGCAGTCTTTGCCTTTAAGAAATAAGTAGTCTAAGTAGAATAATGTCTTGAAATAAATGAAAGGTTTTTTAAACCTTCTATCATAGGCGTAGGAAGAAGTTTTAACAAGAAGCTATGCTATCTTTTCTCGTGTTTACCGAGACTTCATAAGATCCACTGGCGATAACGTATAATGCAATGAATTCTTTAAAGTTACTAAGAAAATACATAATTCTCTCAAGAGAGCAGAGATCAGGTTAGGTAATGAGGATATGAAGACTTATCTTAAAGTAAATAGATTGAATACTGAAGAAGAGCTTGCGAAGAAACTCAGCTTATAGAGATTATTTTTGAACTAGTTCAACTTGGGCTAGTGATTGTTGTAAATGAGTATATTTACAAGGAATTTATCTGATCTAATCCCCAGCTTTTTCTTCAAGATCTCTAGTATTTCTTCATCAATAATGTCTTTTACACTATTCTCTCCTACATTAATTATGTTGATATGGGGCTTATTATTTACTTCAATGCGTGTCTCTCCGTTGAGGTCAAATGTCCTTATCAAGCCTATTTCCTCCAACTTCTTTAATGTAGTATATAGTGTTGAGAAACTTATTGTAGGCAATCTGTTTCTAACAACATTATATAGTTCATTTAACGACGGGTGTTCATGACCTATATCCATAATCGCTCGCACTATCTCTATTCTCTGAGGAGTTACTCTCAAACCAGCTTTCCTAACTACTTCTACTAGAGAGTCCATGGTGTTAAACACCTATAGCTCTTCACCATGTATAGTACTTTGCTATCTTGTTTATAAAGTATTGGGTTCTTTTTAGAAATTATTTCTAGGTAAAAGTAAAAACTTTTATTAGATAGTAACAACTTAGTATATCTTGTGACTAAAAATGGCTCGTAAGGATGTTGAGTTAATAGAGAAAGCTGGGCTTGACGTAAATATTCTCTTGAAGAAACTTATAGCTGCTGCAGCTGCTGAATTCACTACATACTATTACTATACTCTACTTAGAGCTCATGCAACAGGTATTGAAGGAGAATCTATTAAGGAGATTATAGAGGATGCTAGGCTCGAGGATAGGAATCATTTTGAAGCACTTGTTCCAAGAATATATGAGTTAGGTGGAGATTTACCTAATGATATAAGGGAGTTCTCTAACATAGCGGCGTGTAGAGATGCTAAATTACCTGAGGAACCAACTATAGAGAATTTATTAAAAGTATTACTTGAAGCAGAGAGATGTGCTGTAGCTGTATACAAGGATATATGCAACTACACCTTCGGCAAAGACCCACGTACATACGAGTTAGCCCTAGCTATACTACATGAAGAAATAGAGCATGAATCATGGTTTGAAGAACTATTAACGGGTAAGCCATCCGGCCACTTCAGGAGAAGACAGCCAGGAGAAAGCCCATATGTATCAAAATTCCTTAAAACATAAGATATAGTTTTTTCTCCTCCACATACACTCTATTCTATTAGTTATTATGTCATAGTATTCTTGTTTTAGAAAATTTTATTATCCACTAGAC
>WAML01000001.1 GCA_015522345.1 Desulfurococcales archaeon | reverse complement strand
AGATATTATGTGCCCGAATCAACTATAAAGTACCATTTTATAAATCATGTTAAAAGATATATTGTTAGGAAAATATACTACTTATATAAATCACCTAACTACTTAATGCAGTTAAGTGTAAAAGAAAACAATATATTCTATGAAATACTCAATATACTCTTTAAAAACAACTATATATCTAGTACTGGATTGACTCTACAATATGATGTAGGCAATAGCCTAGGATATAATAGTTTCATTGTAGAGATATATAGTAGCAATGTATCTGAGCTCATAGCCAAACTAGCTGATCTCTATGAAGGCAATGATACATTATTGGATGTAAGGCTTATGCCTGTCAAAAAGGTGATAGTATAGTGAATAAACTATGTAAATGCATTAGTATATTAAGTGATAATTGTGCAGAAGAACTCTATATACCACTAGAAATACTTAAGAAGAGCCCATGGATAATTCAAGTAAGTAAGTTAAGGAAATACAAAGTAGTTATAGAAGATGTTCCGTGTCGAAAGATTATTGTTAAAGATATGTATGGTCATAGTAATATTTTTACATGTAGTAAAGAATCTAATGATGATTTCTATTTAATACTTGGCTCTGGAGAACGCTATTGCCCCTGGAAACCTTCTTTATCTATAACTGGTTTAGATAAAATACTTAAGATGTTTTTAAAGGAAGCTAGTGAAAATGATTCCAGCAGTAATTATGTTTTCAATCCCTTACCAATACCGGTTTACCGTGTTTACGAAAACGATGATATTATACATATGTATTATTTTAAGCCTATGGAACTTAAAAAAATTGATATAAAGGAATCTATGGTATCCGGCAAAGATCACCGGTATACTTCTAAAATAGGAATTGATATTTCCTGTAATAAAATCTCCTTTAAGAAATATGGTATCGAGTTAGTGTTTGAAGAGCAAAGTAGAGAATGTAGTCATAGATTTGATGGAGTAAACTTAATCATATCATATAGTGATGGAACGAAGATTCTAGTGCACACCATAAAGAACCTTGTATACATAGATACCAAAGGAAGAGTATCTATAAAATTTCCCTGGATAAACATGTATACATACCTTCTAAATCCTTATACGGTCTATAGTGAATTAACTGATATTTCTCTAGAGGAATCAGGTCAAATTTTGATGAATAGTTTATGGATTGGGTTATGGAATAATGTTTTCATAGGTTTAGTGAATCCTTTACTAAAGGATATTGTATTTGAGCGTTCAAGGGTATTGTTTGATAAAGGTAAGTACATTATATATTTGTCTAGTCAGAGAGAATTATCTTTGCTTCATAGTATTAGTTTAGCAAATATTATAGAATTTCCTGAGATGAAGGGGGTTCTCCGTAAACCATTTACTCTTATAAGTGATAGAATACACGATATAGTATACTATACTCCTTCGACAATATATTTAATGGACTACTTGTTCGATTACGGCAATAAATTGTTAGCTATGGTATTTGTTAACCCTAGTACTATGAGTAAAAAACTCCGTGTTATAACTTCATGGAATATAGATAGAGCATTGTATTATAACTGGAGACATCCTAATGGAGTAAAAACTTCATTAATTAAACCTAATATAGTTGAGCATATTATGTTGCCGTTTGATATAGTAGTTCTTAAGATATATTTAAAGTCTTTAAACATAGAACATTTACTCATAAAGAATATGTGGAAGATGATGATGGGTGTTCATTAATGGATGTTAATGCTTTCTTGAAAGATGTCATTAACAGTACAAATGATACTTTAAGTGTTGTTAAAATAGTTTTAGAATTCTATGACGTATTAAAGACTAGTTCGAGTTTAATTAAACCAAGATACTATAACATGGTTGAGATAAATAGAGATGTCGATAAAATAGTTATTGGCGACTTACACGGCGATCTAGAGACGCTAGTGTCTATTCTTAAGAGAGAGAACCTGCTAAAGAAGCTTGAACGTAATGAAGCCGTATTAGTATTTCTGGGAGACTATATAGATAGAGGTTTATTTCAAGTAGAGACCATAGCAGCTGTTCTAATGCTCAAAATCCTAGCCCCAGGTAATGTAGTCGTATTAAGAGGCAATCATGAACCTTCACCTATTCTTGTTCCATACCCGCATGATTTTACTGAACAATTAATGAATAAGTACGGTAATTCATGGAGATATGTTTATAGTATATTCTTGGAGGTGTTTCAGAAAATACCTTTAATAGCATATGTACCTAGCCAAGCTCTTCTCTTACATGGAGGTCCGCCAGCTAATGTCTTGTATTCTAAGAGTTTTGAAGAGGCTTTTACATTAGATAAGCCTATGGTTGATGATAGTGTTTTAGAGGATATTCTATGGAGTGACCCTATTGAGCAAGATATAGATTATACAGAGTCCTTCCGTGGAGCAGGTAAATTATTTGGTTTTAAAGTTACGGAAAAAACTCTAAAACTAGCTAATGTAGACTTTATAGTTAGAGCCCATGAACCAGTTGAAGGAGGCTATAGGATCGATCACGGAGGACACGTTATAACTATTTTCTCTAGCAAAGCACCAGTATATGGGATAGATCGTGTAGCATACTTGTTATTAGAACCAAATACTACTCGAGAGAATATTATAGAATTTATAAAATCTATTTAGATACGCTTTTGAATCTTTGTTTTCATTAATTCAGAATAGAAGTCCTAGAATAGATCCTTTTGCATCAATAACTAATACACCATTGTTTACTTTATATGATACTCTCTTTGGCTTAAACCATAGCTTTACTTTGCAATGTCTGTACCTTGATTCACTATCTTTAGCTAAAACAAGGACTTCATTATCTTTTGTTAAGACTTTTACACTAGACTCGGAAGTAAGGTACACTATAATTCTAGCATATCGTCTTTTTCCATCAACAATCTCGCATTCGAGTTCGTCTAGCGTAAGGTATGGGAGTGGCGGGGACTCCACCGAAACTATCTCCACCTCAATATCCAATTAGTTTTATAGGTAATTTAATAGTTTCGATGTATAAATATTTTTAAATAGAGTGAAATAATTTTGTTGATAGTCATTTTTTAAATACCCTATAGAATAGGGGTATTCTGGGCAAAAGTATCGAGGGGCAGACTTAGTAGCTAAGGAGGAAGAACTAAAGTGGTTAGAGAAACCGACATAATATACGCAGACTACATAAATATAACTGATGTATATCTCGGCGATCTAATAGAGGATATTGTTATGAAACACTATGAAGACATAGATTTATCTGATGAATATGGAGAGCTTCTAGAATATATAAGTATGAATCTACTTGAGGGATTCTTTGGTACTCGAGACGCTGATCCAATAAAGTATGAGAGAACACTAAGAAGAATTGTAAATAATAAGAATAAGGCTATTTTAACAAATGTAATTAGTTACCTTATTAGTAAATACATTGAAGATAGAGAGCGTTTACGATAGAGAAGATTCAAGAGGTGTAGACAGAAATTCCTAGAAAGAAGAAATCAGCAAAGACTAGTACTGAAGTCAAAGATAGTAATAGTGGAGAGTCTAATCAAACAGCTACTTTGGAACAAAAAACTAAGAAGAAGAGACGTAGAAGAAGACGTCATAAGACAATAGACTTGGATTCCTTGGCAGAACAATATAAAGAGTATGTAATAGAGGCTCTTGGGATAAGTTACTTAGAACTTCCTCAGAGACTTCTCGATGAAATTTCAAAAGAAGTAGTGAACGCTGTAGTTACATCTACTAGCTATAAACCATCTGTTGACACTGTTGTAAAGAGGATAAATAGGTATAGAAGGCAATTGTATAAGATTGTTTCCGCAAAGATCTTAGAGAGTATCGATAAACTTACAATAGATCAGCTAGAGTTCGTAATAGGTACTGGAGAAGAAGTACTTATACCATATATTCAAGAACTCTATAAACTAGCTAAGAAGTATAACAGAGACGACTTAGTATCTATGTTACAATATATTTGGGAAAAATATGGAAGACCTACACCAATACAGTGTCCTAAATGTGGTTTTAGAACAATTATGGCTGACTACGGGTGTATGGTATGTGGATACGTTGTTGGTGAAAACTATATTCGTGAACAATTGAATTTTGGAGAAAGATTTATTGAATTTATTAAAACAGCTAGTGTAGCACAACTACGTGATATAGTGGATACAGGTTTTATTCTAGTAAGCGACATAGATATGAAGAGTCCTCGTGAACGTATAGTTCCTTCTGTAAGAATATACTACCCCATATACCTTAGATCTAGTGAATTATCTCTAATTATGGAGGAGATTAGCTCTAGGAAAATACCTGTATAGGGTGTATTGACGTGGAAGAACCTATGTATCTTGGACTAGGTTATGTCGAGAAGAAGCTTTGGAAAGTAATTAATTTGGCTAGTATAGGTTTCTATCAATCACTAAATAATAACAGTGTTTATAATACTCTATTTCTAAGATTAATGATAGAAGCATACAAGGCTCTCCAAGAGGTAAAGAATTTAAGAAGAACTGGTGTAATAACTAATGATTGAAGTAGAGTCTAAAACTGATATTGAAAGAGCTATTTTGTCTAATAGAGTAGTTATTATTGAGTACTATAGAGAAAATGATTCTAGAAACAAAGAGTTTTCTAGAGCAGTAAAGTACTTAGAGAAACACGTAGATCCTTCTATACTTGTTCTTAGAGTATGTATTGATAAGAATCCTGAACTTTCTAAAGACATAAAAGATGCTCCAGCTATTCGTGTCTATCTAGATGGAAAACTCGTCTTTGAACAATATGGTAGTTTTGGAAAATCTGATCTAGACTTATATGTGTTGAGAAGAAGTATTCGTCATGTTCTAAGAAGTTTTAATATATCAATGAAAGTGTAGGCTAGTAAAAAACTAGATAACCACAGTACTGTGCTCTACATTATACTTCTAATTTTTCAAAACGATCTTCTTTCCATAACCTCTTTGCTAGTTCTAGTGCTTCTCTCAAATTATTTTCTTCTGAACTTTCTTCTAAAATTCCTAGAATCTCCATTATATAAGGGTTTATATTGCCTGGGCCCTCTAGTATTTTCTCTCTTAATTCAATAGCTATTTTCTGTAGTTCACTAGAGTCTAGGAAGCCTGTTTTACATTCATGTATTAGTGATTCAATTACTGATAAAAGATATCTATTGCCGCTGTATATATCAAGGTATTCGTCAATGTATTTACTGTACACTTTCAATATTTTATCTACTATCTCATTAACTCGTGATTCTGCATTCATTAGTTTTCACCTTACATTCTCTTCCCTAAATAATCATTGTATTTGGTGAACCATTTAATATTCTTATGTCGCTTATTTAGAGATAAGCTTATATAGAACCGGTTTAATCAAAAACGAAAACAGAAAGTGATTTTGAGAGAGAGGTGTACCTTTATGGCTCTCTATGGAGTTCCTGTACTAATACTTAAAGAGGGTACTCAGAGAACTACTGGAAGAGATGCCCTAAGATCTAATATCATGGCTGCTAGAGCTCTAGCCGAAGTTCTAAAGACTAGTCTTGGACCACGTGGACTAGATAAAATGCTTGTAGACAGCTTTGGAGATATTACAGTAACTAACGATGGCGCTACAATAGTTAAAGAAATGGAAGTACAGCATCCAGCAGCTAAACTATTGGTAGAAGTAGCTAAGGCGCAGGATGCTGAAGTAGGTGATGGAACTACTACAGCTGTTGTACTAGCTGGTACATTACTCGAGAAAGCAGAAGAACTTCTAGACCAGAATATTCACCCAACACTAATAATAGAAGGATATGTAAAGGCTATGAGGCAAGCGCTTGAAATACTCGATGAAATATCTATTAAAGTTGATCCAGAGGACAGGAATACATTAAAGAAGTTAGTGTTTACAGCTATATCAAGTAAATTTGTTGGTAGTGGTACTATTAGAGAGAAACTAGCTGATTTAGCAATTGATGCTGTATTAACAGTTGCTGAAAAGAGACCTGATGGAACATACAAGGTAAGACTAGATGATATAAAGATTGAGAAGAAGAAAGGTGGTGGCGTACTAGATACTCAGCTTGTTTATGGTATTGTTTTGGATAAGGAGGTTGTTCATCCTGGTATGCCTAGGAGGGTTGAAGGTGCTAGAATAGCACTACTAGACACACCACTAGAAGTAGAAAAACCAGAGATTGATGCAGAAATAAGAATTACTGATCCAAGTCAAATGAGGGCCTTCTTGCAAGAGGAAGAAGAGATACTAAAGAAGATGGTTGAGAAGATTGCTGGTGCTGGTGCTAATGTTGTTGTTTGTCAGAAGGGTATTGATGAAGTAGCACAACACTTCCTAGCAAAGAAAGGAATACTAGCAGTAAGAAGAGTAAAAAGAAGCGACATGGAAAAACTAGAAAGAGCAACAGGAGGAAAAATAGT